>JAKJGF010000169.1 GCA_022704525.1 Bacillota bacterium
CGGGTTGTTATAAGACCGTAAACCATTCCTGCCATAAGGGCCGGTATAATGGGGAAAATAAAAGGAGGTGTTGGAGGTACTGTCTCAGGTGGAGGACAGATTCTGCTGTATATGGCAGAACTAAAAACCAGTATTATAGGAATTACAGGTGTTAATAAAGCATACCAGGAAACTTCAAATTCTTTATTTATATCAATGAGCGTGTCCTGAATATTTATACCCTTTTTTTTTCTTTTTTCCCTGACAAGTGCTTCCACATCAATATCTCTTTTAAAAGCCGAGGGAGGGGCTTTTTTACCTCTCTTTCCCAATATATGCAACTTTATACCCTCTTTTTTAAATTCTATGAGAATAAAAGAAAGAATTACCAGAAAAAATAATAAACCAAAAGGCACTGCAAAGTTTATTATATCTTCTTTCTGCAGTTTAAGAACATCTATATACATCTGCCAGTTTACGAAATTAAATACTCCTCCTAAAGAAAGGGCGAGAAGAAATATACATCCTGCTACCATAGGAGAAATACCTATGGATAACATTATAGGGAATACTATTGTAGCTACCATTATAATTGCTCCCAATCCTCCAAGAACTGTAAAGAGAATAGAAATTACAAGGGTAAGACTCATGGCTATTATAAAAGGTCTGTCTCCTGCCAGTTCTGCCGTCTTTTTTATGAGACTTTTTGCTATTCCTGTTTTATCTATTAACTGTCCCAGCATGGAACCAAATAGAACTGTCATTATTGTAGCACTAAGCCTCCAGGTTCCTTCTTCCAGAACCAATTTCAGAATATTCTTTATGGGGTCTGTGATCATTTTTACAGGAACAACACCGCCGTTAAATATAATATCTATAATATCTCCATAGGGTATCATAGCTATAAGGGAGATGATAAAGGCCATAAGGGGTAATGCAATAAGTGCTGATATCTTATTTGTATACATCAACACTGCCATTATAAGAAAAACGATTATAATAAGTATTGCTAAAAACATGAATTCCTATCTAATATCAATAAAGGGATTTTGAATAATTATTCAACAGTAAGAAGAAGAAATCCTTTAAGGTAATTTTTTATCTGTCAGATAAATTAACAAAAATTTAACAATTCTAAAGTTTACAATTAAATTTTTTATGATTATGATATTATTTTTTATGATATTATAGATTACTCCTTAGAGTATAGCTGTAGGATCAGGAATTGGTGCAGCAGGAGCAGGTATGGCAGGTACATGGGTCGGATGTCAGGCAGGGTATGCCATAGCAGGTCCTATAGGAGGTGTGGCAGGAATTGTTATTGGTAGTACTGCTGGATTTATGATAGGAAGTACTGTAGGCCGTGAGATTGGAAGAGGAATAGGCAAAGCCTTAACCCCTGAAAAGAAAGAAAACAAGAGTAAAGAGATTTAAAAGAATGAAAGTGTCTCAGTATCCAGTATAATAAATCTTTATCTCTTCTACATCTTCAAAAATAGTAAGGTTTTTCCCTTCATTATATTCAGGAATTGATCTGAACTCCTTTTGATCTTTTCTCTCTATTGAAGCATCACAGGTACCGGCTTTAAAATAGCCTCCAAAGAAGAAGCCTTTACCATAAAGTCTTTCTTCAGGCTTAAAATTCACAATCCTTCCGAAGACAGATGAGTAGTCTCTGTCTTTAATTTCAAGATAATAGTTCATAACTTTTTCTGGTTCAGTCAAAATTTCAGGATTTTCTCCCCGGGTCTTCTCCATAGCGTCTCTTTCTGCTATTATTCCATCTTTGTCTTTAGAGGAAAAACGCTTCTTTTCCACAAATACACAGGAAGAAGGCATAAGGATAAGATATACAGGAGAAGTCCTGGCATAACCAAAGAAACCCTCAAATTTATTCTCTTTACAGGGATATTCAAAGGTATGTTCAAAGGGGACTATCTGAAAGGCACTCTGGCCACCTTCAGAAGGGTTTAAATCCGGACCAAGATTACAGAAACGTTTACTTGTAGATATCTCAAGAACACCTGGATGGTTTGCTCTTATGTGATTACTTCCCACAAGGGAAGCACCTGTAAATCCTCCTATACCTGCCACGGGTTTTAAGACTCTTGCAGCAAAACTTATTGATAAATCCTCATACACAATCATGACATAACCGTTTATTTTATTCTGTATCCATATGTGTTTTATAGGTTTTTCAAGAACAGGAGAAACTACCTTTATTACAATCTCATCACCTCTTTGAGGTATATAATCAGAGGAAAGTAATTCAAGAGAATCCTTCTTAGATAAATAAACCCTGCTGCCTATATAAGGGGCATACTCTTTACCGAATATTCCCTTTTCTCCGTTTATATCCGTTATAATGGCACTTCCACGATATGATTTATAATCTTTATCAAGAGCGGAACACTCCACCGGAAGAAGAGAAAAAATTCTTGAAAATTGCCCCGGTTTACTGATACGTATATGTATTGCATTTACTGCTGTAGCCACTACAGAACTGTCCATACCATAGTCAGCTGCGGTAAAACCTGGTTGATTGGCTTCTGTTAATTCATTTACAGGAGCAATTACCTTTCCCACGGTACGCCAGGAATTTCCTATGTCTTCAGAAACAGTTATCTCACCTTCCTCTACATTTTGAATCTTAATCCAGTATTCACCGGCATAAGCCATAGAAACAGTTGAGATTAAACACAATATAATCAGTAAAAATTTAATATACATAAAATCATCTCCTCTATAAACGAACCTGTTCAGGTTTATTGCTGAAAATTAACTCCTCTCTGAAGCCATTGCAGGATAATTTAGTTTCTCTTATCATCGGTACTGCTTGCAGTAGTACCGATGATCTTAAACTGAAGTTTACTGTACTTGTTTGTATCGGCAAGTCTTTTTTTAAAACTTTCTGACATATAATTTATATTTTCAGACAAAGCTTTTTTTTTCTTCAAAAATACTACCATAATTTTCTACTATTATCAAGAGGAGATACTTTTCCAGCAAATTGTTTACAAAATTTTAACAATTTTACTTTAAAGTTTGAAGTGATATTATGATATAATAAACTAGACTTATTTTTTTAATTTGTGAAAGGAATACATATGGTTATTAAACAACAAACTATTAAAACTACTAATTGTGCAATCCCTGCTTCAGAAAGTAATATCTTTAGTAGTATTTCTGGTGTTAAAGATACATTCACTCCAGGAATTTATCAGGAAGGTTGTGATATATTATCCGGAGGTATTCCTGAGCAATTTCTAAATAAAAAAGAAATAAGTACAACTATAGAAAACGACTCACTGAAAGTAAATGAAGAAAAAACAAAATCTTGTAACAGATATAAAATTTATTCTAAAGACTTAAGGTGCCTTAAGAATAAGATATCTGATGACAGATTAAAAAGTTTAATTTCTATCAAAGACGTTGTTTTTACTAAAGAAGAACTGCAAAATAAATTAAATCAGTTGTGTTTTAATGAAGGAGAAAGAGAAATAGTTGAAAAATACGCTAAAGATCCTGGCATATTTAAAACCATAATGGATTTCTTAGGAGGTCAGGCAGATGTATTGTTTGGTTTTAAAGTAATGGGTAAAGCCCTTGCTGCTTCTGCTATGGCTTCAGGTATAGCTTCTGTTGGACTTGGTGTTATCGGAGCTATTGATATAAAAGATGGTTGCAAAGAAAAAGATAATATAAAAGTAATAAAAGGAGTAGCAGGTCTTATGGGCAGTGGAGCAGCTCTGGGGGATTGTGGTGTGAATCTCATAAATGGCTTTGAATTAAAAGGACCAGGTGTTCGACGTATCTCAGGCGTTGCAGATAAACTTGCCACAGGTTTAGGTCTGGCCGGAGGGGTTATTGATCTTATTCTTGGAGGAAGAGAAGTGATTCAAGGTATAAAAGAAAAAGATCAGAATAAAAAAGTAAATGGCGCCCTTGATATGGGTCTCGGAACTGCTTCAATTCTGGCGTCTTTAAATATTGGAGGGCCCTTAACTGCTGCTGCTCTGATTGGATTTTTTACAGCAAAAGTAAGTTATAGTTACAGAGAAATATTTAAAGAAACAGGAACAAAACTTTTCGATAAAATCAGGAAATAAAGAAAAACAGAGAAAACTTAAATGCAAATAAATCCGAATAAACTTAATAAGAGAATTCAAAATACTCAGAAAAAACAAAGTGAAAGTGATAGTGTTTTTAGTAATATTAAAGATGTCCTGTCCTTCCGGAATGTAAAAAATGAAACAGTAAGCATATTTACTGCCTATAAAAATCTTAAACTGGATCAGCTGAAAGACAGAAAAGAACCCTGGTGGGTAGAGCTGTCTGATGGTTTGCAGATACAGGGTGATATAATCAGAGGACTGGGAATTACAGGAACTGGTCTTATGGCTTCAACAATAGCTTCTGGTATAGGTGCTATTGGAGTGGGAGCTGTTGGTATAAAGGATTTTAAAAAAGGAATACAGGAAAAGGATGGGTGGAAAGCAGTGGAAGGTACTACTGCTTTACTTGCAAGTTTCTCAGGTACTGCCTGTGTCATAGGAAATACATTAAAAAGTCATAAACCGGGTGGTACTGCAGGAATCCGTATAACAGGTATTGCAGAGTCAGCAGGAACAGTTCTTGGCGTAGCCTATGGTGTGGGAGATGTAGTTCTGGGAAGTAGAGAACTTATAAGTGGTATAAAAGAAAAAAATAAAGATAGTATAGTAGATGGAAGCCTTGAAATTGGTATTGGAAGTGCTTATATCATGTCTTCTCTGGGAGTAATAGGAGGCCCTGTGTCAGCTGTTGCTCTGGGAGGATTATATACAACAAAATTAATTTATGATTACAGAGATGAACTAGCCGGTCTTGGTAAAAAAATCCTGAATAAAGTAAAAGGAGAGGAATAGAAAATGATAGTAAAAAGACATAATTTTGAAGGTGTAAAATCTCAGGAAGTAAAAAAACCTGAAGAAAAACAGTATTATCTTAAAAGCTGTCTGAAGCCTGCAGACAGTGTTGACTTAAGTCCTCAGGCACTAAAAGAGGATGATGTTCACAAAGAAAAAACACCTCTATGGGCTGTGGCTTCTGATGCAATGCACGTACAGGGAGATGTAGTGGAAGGCCTTGGTCTTACGGGGAAAGCCCTTATGGGTTCAACAATTCTTACAGGTGCATCTGCTGTAGGACTCGGTGTTCACGGTGTTATGGAATTAAAAGAAGGTATCAAAAATAATGATAAATTAAAAGCCTTAGGTGGAGGTTCTACTTTACTTGCAGCAGGAGAAAGCGGTGCAGAATTTCTAGCAAATACCATAGAAGGCCTTGAATTATTTGGTTCTGTTGGAACAGGAATATCACAGTCACTTGAATTCACTGCCAGGGTTTTAGGTATAGCTCACGGAACTATTGATATAATCCTTGGAAGTAAGGAAATTATCGATGGTATCAGAGAAAAGCATACAGATGCTGTTGTGAATGGAAGTTTTGAGATCGGTATTGGAAGTACTATGATTATGAGCGGACTGGGCATAGGTGGTCCTGTTACCGCTGTAGCACTGGGAACATTATTTGCCGGAAAGATAGCCTATAACTACAGAGAAGAAATTGCAGAAGCAGGTAAAAAAATTGCAGACAAAATAAAAGGCAGGTAAAACTAATTACAGGAGATTATAAGAATCCCTATCTGAGTGAGGATTGAACTGTAATAATCCCTTCAACCCTCACTTCTTACTTTTATAGTTTGGATCCACAATTTACACAATAAGTCAGATTATTTGCACATATAGCTCCACAATTTGCGCATTTAATATTCATCTTAAGAGATTCTCTCATGGTTTTCATTGCCTCTTCACAGTCTTTACAGTATTGGGAAATACTATTACATATATTTCCACATTGAAAACATCTTTTTTCCTCTTTAATCTGCTCTGGTATAAAAGATGAAGCACTCAGGGTAAAATCAGAGTGTGAAACTTTATCTAATTTAAAGGCAGAATAAAAAGTCTCTGGAGATTGTTTATATTCTAATAATAATTTGGCCTCATCCCATCTGTATTTATTTAGAAATGATATAGCATCAGACCGGGAACACGCTGTAATGGCCCTGACTATACTTATCTTCCTATCTCTTTCTGCCTCATCTTCATAGAGTTTTTGTTCTACAGCTATGTATACAAAAACCTCTTTCCACTTTATAAGACCTGCAATAAATAAACCTATTCCCATTATAAAAAACAACCAGGAAATGAACCAGTTATTATTGAAACAGGTAATTATAATAGTAAGAATTATAAAAATCAAACCTGCTATCAGGAATATCTTATATAATTCCAGGTAGGTTTCACCTCCTGGCCAGACTGGAGAATAGTAAATAAAGTTAAAATATATTCTTCTGGAGGGATAAAGTATTCTATCCCTGCCATTCTGTCTCTATTCTTTTAGATCATAATAATCATAATAATCCAGTCCCATATGAGTAATTGGATCTTCTCCACCCAGAAAACGTAATGTATTTTTTAATTTCATTAATTGAATAAATACATCATGTTCCGGGTATAAAGCTGGAAGGTGCATAGGACTTTTAAAATAAAAAGAGAGCCATTCCTGTATACCGTAAAAACCTGCTCTCTGAGCAAGATCCATAAATATTGCAAGGTCAAGAACTATAGGAGCAGCAAGAATGGAATCTCTACATAAAAAATCTATCTTAATTTGCATAGGATATCCCAACCAGCCAAAGATATCAATATTATCCCACCCTTCTTTATTATCTCCTCTGGGGGGGTAATAGTTGATTTTTACTACATGACAAAGTTCTCTATATAACTCCGGATAGAGCTTCGGCTGAAGTATATATTCCAGAACACCCAGTTTGCTGACTTCTTTTGTCTTAAATGAATCTGCGTCATCAAGGACTTCACCATCACGGTTTCCAAGGATATTAGTAGAAAACCATCCTCTAATACCGAGCATACGAGCTTTAAGCCCAGGAGCAATAATCGTTTTTACAAGAGTCTGGCCTGTCTTAAAGTCTTTTCCTGAAATAGGTATCCTGTTTTTCTTCGCAAGTTCCCACATAGCAGGTATATCAACTGTAAGATTGGGAGCACCATTGGCAAAAGACACTTTTTCCTTTAAACATGCATAAGCATAAATCATACTTGCTGATATGGAAGGATGATTGTTTTTCAGACCTTTCTCAAAGGATTCCAGAGATTGATGAACTTCTTCCGGTTCTAAATATATTTCTGTACTCCCACACCAGATAGCAACAATCCTGTCCAACTTATGTTCTTCTCTAAACTTTTGAATATCTTCCCTCAATAAATTAGCATAATCCCATTTTGTAGAAGCCGATTTTATATAAGTTCCATTTAATCTTTTTACATATTCAGGAAAAAATACACCTTTCCAGGGATTAATAGAAACCAATTCGTCTTTAATGTTATCAAGTAAAGATTTTTCCAGAACAGATGCTTTAAGAGCTGTTTCATAGGCATTATCGGGAAATATATCCCATCCTCCGAAAACCATTTGTGCCGGTTCTACAAGAGAAATAAAATCTTTTATCAGGGGGAAATTTTTTTCAGTTCTTTTACCGAGTCGGATAGTTCCCATCTGTGTTATGGAACCATAGGGCTTACCTATCTTCTTATTAATTGCTATAACACCGGCGATAAAAGTAGTTGCTACAGCACCCATCCCGGGTAATAATACACCGAGTTTCCCCTCCTTAGATTTCAGACTGATCTTTTTTTGTTTATTCATACACAAAATCTCCTTAAATAATCATAAGCTATCAGCTATCAGCTATTTCTCTCTAAAGCTGAATGCTGATTACCATAGCTGATAGCTTATTAATAATCTATATATAATAACCAATATAAGAAAATTTATCAAGTCAATTCAAAAAAATTATTGACTGACATAGAAGTTTCGTTTATAATTCCTTAAAAAAAATAAAAAAGTCAGGAAGTTTTAATATTGCAAATTCATGATATTTCTTTAGAAAATCCAGTTATATCTGCTCCACTGGCAGGAATAAGTGACAGGGCCTTCAGGGAAATAGCAAGAGTCCACGGATGTGGTCTTTTATGTTCCGAAATGTTAAGCAGTATGGCACTGGTTTATCAGAATAGAAAAACTTTAAATATGATGAGTTTTTCAGAACTTGAAAAACCAATAAGTATCCAGATAGCCGGATGGCGTTCAGATATAATGGCAGAAGCCGCTAAAATAATAGAGTCTTTTGGAGCAGATATAATTGATATAAATGCCGGCTGTTCAGTAAGAAAAGTACTTCAAAACTATGAAGGTGCTCATCTGCTCAGGGATTTTCCCAGAGCCAGAGAAATAATTAAGTCTGTTGTAAAGGCAGTAAATATCCCTGTTACACTTAAGATGAGAAAGATCTGGAGTGGAAGTTATGATGAAACTTTAAACTTTGCAAAAATGGCAGAAGAAGAAGGTATAAAAGCTATAACAATACATGGCAGAACCCCTCTACAGCAATTCAGCGGTAAAGCAGACTGGGAAATAATAAAATTTCTCAAATCCAATCTTTCTGTCCCTGTAATAGGAAATGGTGATATTAAAACTCCTGCAGATGCCATATCTCTTATGAAAATGTCAGGTTGTGACGGTATTATGATAGGGAGAGCTTCTATGGGTAACCCCTGGATATTTTCCAGAATTATTGCCGGTATTAAAGGCCAAAAGGTACCTTTTGGCCCTGATATAACAGAAAGAATAGATACTGCTTTAAAACACTTCAGATTGCTTATAGAATATAAAGGTGAGTTCATAGGAGTCAGACAGATGAGAAAACATCTTGCCTGGTATATAAAAGGCTTGAAAGGAGCAACAAGGTTAAGAGAAAAAATTTTTAACCTTAATGATTATAACTCATTAGTTAATATTATGATTGAATACAGAGATAAATATAATGAGCAGGAAAATAAAATAATCTGTCGAAGTTAAATTTTTTATGGAGAATACAAAAGAAATTATTAATGAAACTGCTAAAAATTATAAGAATTTTCATAATCCATCCCTGGCAAAGCTTTACAAATTTGGAGGATATAATAGTATTGAATGGACTGCTGAAGGAGTTCATATTAAAGATATAGACGGTAAAGAATATATTGATTGTGCCGGAGGATATGGTGTATTTTCATTGGGACACAGGCATCCTGAAATTGTGGAAGCTGTAAAAAAACAGCTAGATAAAATGCCTCTTTCATCAAAACTTTTTTTCTCTAAACCCCTTGCTGATTTATCAAGGTTACTTGCAGAAATCACACCGGGGGATCTTACTTTTTCTTTTCTCTGTAACAGTGGTGCAGAGGCAGTAGAAGGAGCCCTTAAACTTGCACGTCTTGCCACAGGGAAGACAGAAATTATCTCTGCTATAAATGCATTTCATGGTAAAACCTGCGGAGATCTGAGTGCTTCCGGAAGATCCAAAATGCAGGAAGGCTTTGAACCATTATTACCTGACCTTTACCATATACCTTTTGGAGATATAAAAGCTTTAGAAAAAGCCATAAATGAAAAAACAGCCGCTCTCATCCTGGAACCAATACAGGGAGAAGGAGGTATTATAGTTCCAGAGGATGATTACTGGCCGAAGGTAAGACAAATATGTAATGAAAGAAATATTCTTTTAATAGCCGACGAAGTTCAAACAGGTCTTGGAAGAACCGGTAAAATGTTTGCAGTAGAACATTATGATGTAGTTCCGGATATAATGACCATGGCTAAAGCTCTTGGAGGAGGTGTAATACCAGTTGGTGCTTTTATAGCAATTCCTTCTTTATGGGAATGTTTTAAAAGTAATCCTCTTGTTCATACATCAACCTTTGGAGGAAATCCACTGGCATGTGTTGCAGCAATAAAAACAATAGAAATACTGAGAAGAGATAATCTTCCAGAAAAAGCTGCCCTTATGGGAGAATATCTTTTGGAACATCTCATAAAACTCAAAGAGATTTATCCTGAAATAATTGCTTCTGTCAGGGGCAAAGGATTGCTAATAGGAATAGAACTCAGAAAAGAAAGTATTGGAGGATCCCTTATACCTGCTCTGGTAAAAAGAGGAGTTACTGCAGGTTATACTTTAAATATGCCGAAAGTTATAAGGTTTGAACCACCGTTGATTATAACAAGGGAACAGATTAATAAAGT
>JAKJGF010000170.1 GCA_022704525.1 Bacillota bacterium
AACATATAGCCAATCAGAGGAGAGATAAAGCAAATAAGATAGTATCTGAATTATTAAGAAATAATGAAATAATCTATATGCAGGATGAGAATATAAAGGGTTGGCAGAAAGGGTTATTCGGGAAACAGGTTCAGAATTCAGCACTTGGAACGATAAAGAGTAAATTAAAACAATCCGGCCGGGTAATAATGCTGGACAGAAATTTGCCGACAACGAAATGGTGTCATAAGTGCGGTAATATTGTAGACATCTCTCTCTCAGACAGAATATTCGCCTGTAATGTATGTGGTTATAGTGAGGACAGAGACATTAAGTCAGCCAAGACAGTAAAATATATAGGGAAATTAGATGTAAATAATAAATCATTACCTGTGGAATACAGGGAATTAACGCCTGTGGAGATTGTGCCTCTACCTGAAGGTTTTCACCTGAAGGCAAGTACGGTCAACGAAGCAGGAACCCTACGAATTTATTCGTAGGTAATTCAGATCGGGAAATATGAGTTAAAATGTCGATTTATACTTTAACTCCACTCCGGCAAAAACCAGTATAATCCTCTCTAATTTAGTATTTCCTATCATTTTTTTAAGTGTTTCATCTTCTTTATATTTTTCTAGCTGTTTTTTAGCTGAACTTATCTTTTCCTCCAGCTTTTTTTCATCGTAATCTGATGGTTTTATATATTTTATTTCCATTAAATAAGAATATTTTATATCAGGAAATTGAGCTATATTTGGTATGACCATTATATCGCAAAAGCCTTTATTTAATTCTGCTTCACTTTTTGTAATATAATAATTAGTTACACCCATATAAACCCTAAGAAATGTCTGTATTTCTTTTTCTCCTTTTATATAATCCCTGAGAGCAGTTTGTTTAGTCATTTCTTCAGAAAGGTATAGGAATAAATCTTCCCAATTTCCATTGTAAGCCATTCTATCATAAAGGTCACCGAGTTTAAAAAAATTCAGAGTAAATATATTTGTATCCCTGTAACCTTCTCTTATATAATCATAGTGTAATTGTTTTATTGCTTCATTAGGGATAATAAGTTTTACTCGCTCATAATGTTCTCCTTTTATAGTTAATAAACCAAAGTAATATAGAAGAGATATAAAATTTTCAGTGTCTATAATTCTATCTACCGGAAAGGCTGAAACTATTTTAGCTATTATTTCTCCCTGTTCAATTATCATTTTCAATTTTTCAAAATTTCCATTAACCCTGATTCTTCCCTTAATATCAGTAATTATAAGATATTTTAATTTTTTATAATCGATTTTTATATTATGATTCAGCATTTCTTTAGGTAGTTTATTAGTTTTAAGATATTCTTTAACAAAGTATAAAGCCATATCCGAATTAAATATCTTTGTTTGTTCATCCTGTGAAAATAGATAATTATTATACCAGGGTTTCATAATTTCAATGACTCTTTCATTTATTTCATAATGTTTAAGTAGTTCTATAACTTCTGTTTCAGTAAAGCCCACCATTTGATTAACAGCCGGGTCAGAGGTAATATTATCGCCAATATTAAACCCGCTTGTTACATCATCCATAGTGACAGGAGATACGCCTGTAATGAAGAGTTTAGCAATAGGTCCTCCTGTGGTACCTGCTTTAATTACATTGAAAAAATGCCTGTAGAAGCCCTGACCGTGAGTTATAGCTGTGTATTGTTCGTTACCGACAGAAGAGATAATAGTATTTGTAAAATTATCATATTCGTCTATGAGGAGATAGATTTTACCTTTATCTTTAGTAAATTTTATAATATGTTTTAGTATTTCTGATGCCTCTTTTATGTCTTTTATAGTTTTATGCATATCACTGTCGGTATCAGAAATAAAGTCTTTATATTTTTGAATAAACCTGAGAGCTTCCAGTCTTATAGTATTATTGAAGGAGTTTTCCACTTCTTTAATATGCGGATTTACTTCAGAGAAATTGAATTTAAGTATTAAATATTTATTTTTTTCCTCAGTAGGGTTATCATAGATGTAAGTTCCTTTAAATAACTGTTCAAAATCTTCTTTTTTATTTATATCATAGTAATTTTCCATGAGAGAAAGGAATAGAGATTTACCGAATCTTCTTGGTCTTATAAAGAAGAGATAATCAGAGGAGTCTTCTATCTTTTCGATAAAGTTTGTTTTATCCACATAGTAATAGTTATTTCTTCTAATTTTTTCGAAATCCGATACGCCATAGGGTATTTTTTTCATAATCAGACCTCTTTACAATAGATTGATTTTTTTTATATTATATCACAAAAGGGATCACGGATTAAAGGGATTAGCCGGATTACACGGATTTTAATGAGGAATAAAGATATTGAAGTGGAGAATAAATCCGTAAAAATTTAACTTTTAAACGTCTGGTTGCCTGAATTTTCGATTGATCGAAAATCCGTGAAATCCTTTAATCCGTTTAATCTGTGATGTCGAAAAATAAATTTATCTTATTCCCTTTAATTTTATCTTTAAAAGGAGGAATTGACCTTTATAATAGTGAAAATAAAGATTCTTATTTTTATTCAAAATTGTATCTGGAGGATTTGAGATGTTAAGGAAATTCAATTATCTTTCTCCCACCACAGAAGAGGAATTGCTTAAATTCCTTGCAAAGCATATGGGAAAAGCAAAACTTCTTGCCGGTGGAACCAACCTTTTCGTGGATATGAGAAGTGATCTCTTAAAGCCGGAATATGTTATAGACATAAAGAAAGTGCCCGGTGTAAAAGAAATAAAATTTTTATCGAGAGTGGGTCTGTCTATAGGCCCCGGTGTTACCTGTAATGAACTTATTGAATGTAAAGCAGTAGAAGAGAAATATCCTCTTCTTATAGCTGCAGCTAAAGAATTAGCCTCCTATCAGATAAGAAACAGAGCCACTGTGGCAGGTAATATATGTTATGCCTCCCCTGCAGCAGATATGGCGCCGGCCCTTTTAATACTTGGTGCAAAGGTGAAGATTGCCAGTATTGCAGGGGAAGATATAATTCCCTTAAAAGACTTTTTTAAAGGAGTTAAAAAGACCCTTCTCCAGCCGGAGGAATTTGTAAAAGCCCTTATAATACCCGAAGATTATTCTTTTATGAAGGCTTTATATAAGAAATCAAAGAGGGTAAAAGGACATGACTTAAGTATTGTTTCTGTTGCTATGGGTAGAATAAAAGGATTCTATAGAATTGCCATAGGTTCCTGTGGCCCTACACCTGTCCTTTTAGAGGAAATACCTGTAACTGTAGAGTTAAAGGAGATAATCTCTAAAGCCCTTAAAGCCATATCTCCTATAGATGATCTGAGAGGTTCTGCCGATTACAGACGTAATATGGTGGAGGTTTATATAAAAAGGATTCACCAGGAACTGGGAGGGAAGAATTAATGAAGAAGATAAAAGTTAAAGTAAATGGTAAAGAATATGTAAAAGACATTCCTGAATATAAGACTTTACTCGATTTCTTAAGGGAAGATCTTTTTCTTACAGGAACAAAAAGAGGTTGTGGAGCAGGAGAATGCGGAGCCTGTACAGTTATACTTAATGGTAGAGCGGTAAATTCCTGTCTCGTCCTCGCTGTGGAATGTGATGGGGCAGAAATAAAAACGATTGAAGGAGAAGGAGAAAATGGGAAACTTTCGCCTCTTCAGGAAGCCTTTCAACACCATCATGCCGTGCAGTGCGGTTTTTGCACCCCCGGAATGGTAATGTCAGCCAGATCCCTTCTGGATAGAGTACCTCATCCTACAGAAGAGGAAATAAAAGAAGCTATTGAAGGTAATTTTTGCCGCTGTACGGGTTATAAACAGATTGTCGAAGCTATTATTGATGCTTCCAGAGGAGGGAGTTAAAGATGATAATTGAAAATAGAGAATATAAATATATAGGAAAAAGCCCTGATAGAGTGGATTCTTTTGCAAAGATTACAGGTGAAGCCCTTTTTGCTTCGGATATGTATCTTCAGGGAATGCTTTTTGCAAAGGTTAAACCGAGTCCTTATGCCTCTGCAAAGATAAAGAAGATAGATATTTCAAAGGCCAGAGCTTTAACCGGAGTAAGAGCAGTACTTACGGGCGAAGATTTAAATTACAGACTGGGCCTTTATGTTGTGGATAAATATATTCTTGCAAGAGATATGGTGAGATATCAGGGAGAAGGAGTGGCGGCTGTTGCAGCAGATACAGAAGAGATTGCTAGAGAGGCTTTGGATTTAATTGAAGTGGAATATGAAGAACAGGAAGCGGTTCTTGATGTAAAAAGAGCTCTTGAAAAAGATAGCCCTCTCGTTCATCCTGAGCTTGGAAAATATAAATATGTGGAAGCAGTTTTCTCACCCAGGGGAGGAACCAATATTGTCCACAATCAGAAGATAAGAAAGGGAGATATAGAAAAAGGATTTAAAGAGGCTGATTTAATAGTGGAAAGGGAATATACAAATCCTTCTGTTCAACATGTTCCTATGGAAACCCATGTCTCCATAGTTAAATGGGAAAAGGGAGATAAAGTAACTATATGGACCAGTGCTCAGTCGCCTTTTACCGTGAGAAATCTTTTCTGTTATTCCTTTGGCTTACCTCATAATAATGTGAGAGTAATTGTTCCTTATGTGGGCGGAGGATTTGGTGGTAAAGCAGGAATTAACCTTGAACCCCTTACGGCATGCCTGTCTCGTGCAGCAGGTGGAAGACCTGTAAAACTTCAGGCTACAAGAGAAGAGGAATTTAATCTTCTTCCCTGCAGAAGCGGCCTGGTTTATAAGATAAAGACAGGTGTGAAGAAAAACGGAAAGATTGTGGCTCAGAAAATGGAAATGCTCTGGGATGCCGGTGCCTATGCCGATTATGCAGTAAATGTTACAAGAGCTTCAGGTTATTCCGGAGGAGGTCCATATGAGATTCCCAATGCCTGGTTAGATGCTTTTACTGTTTATACAAACAAAGTTTTTGGCACTGCTTACAGAGGATTTGGCCATGTGGAATTCTTCTGGGGACTTGAAAGACATATGGATTATGTGGCAGATAAATTGGGAATAGACCCTGTGAAATTTAGAAAATTAAATACTCTTAAGCCAGGTTCTGTAACACTTACAGGAGAAACCATAACAGATCATACGGGCAATGTTACTAAATGTATAGAAGAAGTGGCAAAAGCCATAAATTACGGAAAGAAAACAAAAGAAGAAAAGGATAGAGAAAAGAAGGCAGGTAAAGTTATTGGTAAGGCAGTGTGTGCCCTTCATAAGGCTCCTGCCATACCTCCTTTTACAGGAACAGTGGTTATACTTAAAATGAATGAAGATGGAAGTGTTATAGCGAACCTTTCCCTTGTAGATTACGGTGCAGGCACTTATACCTCTATAGCTCAGATAATAGCGGAAGAATTATCCATACCCATTGAAAAGGTAAAAATTGCCCTGGAATGTGATACAGATAGAGATCCCTATGACTGGCAGACAGTGGCTTCCAAGGGTTTAATCTTGAGTGGAAACGCTGCTATACTTGCTGCAAGGGATATGCTGGATAAGATGTATGATGTAGCCGCTCAGGTATTGAGGGCAAGTAAATATGATCTCCGTCATAAAGACGGTAAGGTTTATGTGGTCCACAGAGAGAATGAATTTGTTACATATCAACAGATGGCAGTAAGTTATGCCTATCCTGATGGTAGAGGAATAGGTGGTCCCATAGTGGGTGTGGGAAGATATGTGGCTCAGGGGCTTACGAATTTAGATAAGGAAACAGGCCAGGGGAATCCTGCCCTTGACTGGACCTATGGTGCCCATGGCCTTGTACTGGAAGTGGATAAGGACACTGGAGAGTTTGATGTTATAAAGATTGCCTCCTCTTTTGATGTGGGAAAGGTCATAAATGAAAAAGCCGTAAGAGGTCAGTGTATAGGCGGTATGCTTCAGGGACTTGGCACTGCTACCTGTGAGGGGTATATATATGATAAAAAAGGTAAACTTCTGAATAACTCCTTTACGGATAATAAAATACCAACGGTAAGGGATGTCCCTGAAGAAGTTGTTATAATTCCCGTAGAGACTCCCCAGTTAGATGGTCCCTTCGGAGCAAGAGGTGTGGGAGAACATCCTATGATAAGTGTTGCTCCTGCTGTGGGCAATGCCCTTAAAAATGCTCTGGGAATTGAACTGACCCATATGCCCATAAGAGCAGAGGATGTGTGGAGAGCTTTGAAGGATAAGTAAGTGAAGAGTGAACAGTGAGCAGAAAAATCTGCTCACTGTTTATATTCATCAAGGATTTAATAAGCCTTTAAGTGATATATCTTCATCAAGCTCTTCCCAGTGAATTCCTATTCCTTTACCTATTAATTTCCAGTTAGATTTCTCTTTAGAGTATTTCTAAAAAATTTTGTCTTAAAGTTTCTCTACATACTCGTAACAGGTAAATAGTTACTTAATATTTTTCGGACATTACTTTTTGTACTTACTCTAATTATATTATAACCTTTCTCCAGAGTGAAGAAAAATAATCAGCCGATACTAAATTATCGTGCCAGTGTTCGATTATAAAATTTCCCTCATAATTGATCGATTTGAGGAAGGATATCAATTCAGAAAAGTTTATATTTCCCTGACCTAAAGGAAGATGATTGTCCACCTCTCCCGAATTATCATGAAGGTGGACATTTAATATTTTTACATTACCGGCAAGAGATTTCAGGTAAGTTACAGGATGGGTTAAAAGATTTGCATGTCCCGGATCAAAGGTTATGCCCATATTTGAATAATCAGAGAAGAAATGGCAAATTTTTTCCATATCGGAAGGGGAATGAATTATCTGCCCTTCCTTATAGTTTTCAAGACCTATAAATATTCCCTCTTCTTCTGCGAGAGAAAAGATATTTCCATATATATCTATATCCTTCATCTGAGGGTGTAAGGTAATAAGTTTACTTCCTATTTCAGAGGTAAATTCCAGAGTTTCCTTCAGAACTTCTTCCCAGGGTTCTCTTCTTTCTATAGGTCCATGAACCTGTAATGTGAGATCCTTTTGTTGAGAAATTTCTTTTATCCGTTGCCTTAAAGGACTTTTAATATCCCATGGCCAGAAACCGTCAAAGAGTATCTCGAAAACCTTAAAACCCTTTCTTATACAGAAATCTATTTCCTCTTCCAGTAAAAGATTGTTGTGTTTACAGCTCTGAAGACCTGTTCTGTTTTTTATCATATAGAGACCTCATTATTTATTATATCAATAAGTATTTCTTACATAAAGAAAAAATTCCTGTGATTGATTTTAAAAAGTTTAAAGTGTATAATTGACTTGATATTTTGATAGGAATGTAAATAGTTATGTTCTGTAAACACTGCTGTAAGAAAACCGATGAAAAGAATCGCTTCTGTGGTTTCTGTGGCAAATCCCTTACAGATGAAGAAGAAGTAATTTTTTTCTTCGGCCCCTTCGGTGTTTCTGTCTGTAACGGCAGATATGCCATATTTACCTGGAAGTTAAATAATATTACCAGATTTGAACTTACCGGTAAAGGGATAAAAGCTATAACTAAATCTCTCTTTGTGTCAGGAAAAGATTTTAATTTTGAAGTACCATACAAAGATATTATTTCAATAGAAAAATATTCTACACCCATACCTCTTGGATTAAGAGAAATACTGGGAATAAAATTTAAAGAGGGAGAAAATGTAAGAGAAGTATCTATCTGCAGTAGTTCAGGTAATATACGTCGTGCTTATGAACTGCTGCAAAATAACAGTAAAACTATCTGAAGTGATTAAATTTATTGAATAATTAATATTTTGAAATTTGTAGGTCAGATTAAAGAGAAGTTTAGTTTTTTTCATTTTTCACTTTGCCTGCTTCCCAGGGACTTCGTTGCACTTTTCACTTTATATGTTGACCTTAAATTCTTCTGAATGATATAATCTTTTTAGCAGTTTTAAATTTGGGAGGAAATTATGAAAGAACCAATTTATCTGGATTATAATGCCACTACACCTCATGACAGAGAAGTAATTCTTGCTATGAGACCTTATTTAGAAGAATATTTCGGTAACCCTTCCAGTTCTCACCGGTATGGATACAGGGCTAAAGAGGCAGTAGATAATGCCAGATCTCAGGTGGCTTCTTTATTAAATTGTAAAGCATCGGAAATAGTCTTTACAAGCGGTGGAACTGAGGCCAATAACTACGCCATAAAAGGTATATCCTTTACCTGTTCTCAGGGTGGAGGCCATATTATTACTACAAAAATTGAACATCCTGCAGTTATAGAAGTATGCAGATTTTTAGAAGACCAGGGTTTTAAAGTTACCTATTTACCTGTTGATGAACATGGTATTGTAGATATTTTTGATCTGGAAGATGCCATAACAGATAAGACAGTATTGATTACAATTATGCATGCCAATAATGAAATTGGAACTATTGAACCTCTTGAAGAAATCTCCAGAATTGCCAGAGAAAAAGGTATTATCTTTCATACCGATGCAGCTCAATCAGCAGGGAAGATACCTGTTAGTGTAGATGCTCTGGGAGTCGATCTCCTGTCTGTGGCAGGACATAAGATTTATGCTCCGAAAGGAGTTGGAGCTCTCTATATAAGAGATGGAGTTAATCTTAAAAAATTGATCCACGGTGCTTCTCATGAAGGAGATAGAAGGGCCGGGACGGAAAATGTCCTTGAAATAGTGGGCCTCGGTAAAGCCTGTGAAATTGCCGGTCGTGATCTGAAGAAAAATATGCTGCATATGAAAAGAATGAGAGACAGACTTTTTAAGGGTTTACTTCAGAATTTACGAGATGTAAAACTGAATGGTCATCCTGATTTGTGTCTACCCAATACACTCAGTCTGAGTTTCAGAGGTATAGATTCTAACAGGCTTCTTAAAGAAGTTGAAGAAAATCTTGCAGTTTCAGCAGGTGCTGCCTGTCATTCAGGTAAGATTTCCTATGTTCTTGAAGAGATAAGTGTTCCCCCTGAATGGGTCAATGGAACAATAAGATTTTCTACCGGCAAAATGACTACCGAAAGTGAGATTGACCGGGCAGTAGAGGTAATTATTGGGGCCCTGGGTAAGATGTGAGGAAGTGAAAAGTGGAGTATACGTCTCACGTCTCACTCAAACACAATGAATCTTCTTCCAGGTAATCTCCACTGATGGCAAAAGACCTGGCTCTACATCCGCTACAATCTTCGATCCTACACTTATAGCAATTACCTTTAAGATATTTTTTATTCTCTTCTTTCAGAAAATCACAGATATTTGAGAATATTTTTTTTAACTTTTCAAGAGTTCTATTCTGATTTTTAGAAAAATTATGACTATAACAGTGAAGACATCTGAGATTACAGAGATTTATAATATGCCATTGAATATGAAAGGTTTCTTTACAATTCATCTATGGCTTTTCTGAATTTCTTTACTGCTTTGTAAATTGTTTCTGCCTCTTTCCCTGTGACTATAGCCCCTATCATAATACAACTAACTCCTGCCTTCTTTAAATATTTTATTTCTTCCGGCTTTATGGCAAGCTGTGTGGGAATTATGACAGGGCTTTTTGAATTTTTACAGATCCACTGATATAAGAGAAGATGGCTAAGACGAAGTTCTCTTCCATAATGTTCAGTTGCCATAACAGAGGCTTCCAACATATCCATACCCCAGTTTTCAAGAAATTGTAGTACTTTTAGATCTGTAGTATAACCTGGAGCATACATCCTTCCCAGAGTTTCAGGTAGTTCCAGCATAAAGGCCGGTATATTTTCTATATATATATCAAAAAAATCTATTCCCATATCTAAAAGTTCCATCATTTCATCTTTTGTTGCAATTTTTTCTGCACCGGGTACTATACCTACTGGAACTTTAGCTGTTTTCAGTATTGATTTAATTGTATTTTTTTCCTCTATAAAAGGACCAAAATAAGTTCCACTTGCCCTGTGTTCTACATTTATATGAATTTTTATAGCATCTGCCCCGGCTTCTTCTGCCATATGAGCAAGTTCTATATCATTTCTGGGAAGACTCATTATAAGAGAAAAAGGTTTGTTTTTAAGTGTTTTTAGAAATCTGCTCAAAATTATACTCCTTTCTATTTTATACCAATTATTCATCAATTGTACTAATAAAACAGCCTTGAGGCTACTCCAAAAAAATATGAATGCTTATAC
>JAKJGF010000012.1 GCA_022704525.1 Bacillota bacterium
CTTTTTGTCTCTTTCTTCAATTAAAGAAGTTGTTGTAATGACAAGCCCTCCCATAATAGTTAAAAGCACCCATAGAGGAAGAATCTCTTTGAGAGGACATGAAGATTTCCGATAAAGATTTTCTATTCGCATGTTAAAATCCCCTTCAGAATAAATATGTCTGCTCTCTTTTGAAGAATTCCTGTAAATCTCTTCTATTTTTACATTCATAGGGAAAGACTGTTTAGAGTATATTCTCATTACTTCAAGTAAACCTGTGAATAATAACATTGATTCATTAATAGATTCACTAATTAACATATTTACAGAGGGACGACCCTTTTCAGATAATTCTTTATCAAAATGTTCCGGTAAAAGTACTATAGCAAAACATTCCTTCTTTGTAATTCGTTCTCTTGCTTCCTTTTCACTCTTTAAAACTTTTACTGTAAAGATCTTTCTATTTTTTATAAAATCAATAAAACCGGAATGCCCCGGATCGTATATTCCTATAGAAGGAAGTCTGTCAGAATAAGAAAAAGCCATATTAAAAAATAAAGATAATATTATAGGAATTGCCAGACTGATCCAGACAGTCTTACTTTGAGTTACATCAATTAAATCCTTGATCAAAATAGCAAAAATGCTATAAAAGGACATTTAAGACACCTGTGTTTTATATTTGATAAAGCATCTTCAAGGCAAATACGAATTTTTATCAAGCAGGGTTTTATACTTATACTTTTGAACAAGCATGAAGTTGTTTATTGGAAATTATAATACCTGCGGAATTAAAGAGCAAAGTCCCTTAACTCAAGAAATAGAAAAAAATCTAATTCTTCTCCACCTTCTCACCGGTCACCTCTGGTGAATAACCTTTCTCTGTTAACTTTATTCTGAAATCTTCAGCCATATATTTACTTTGCGTTTTAAGAACAACTCCAAATATCTTCTGTTCTCCCACAACAACTCTATTAATTTCTACAGCAAATTGTATAGCTGTCTTATCAAAAACCTTCCTGGCAAAGTTCCGGGCTTCATTCTCTGTTTTAAAAGCAGATCCCACCTGAATTTTCATTGATAAGGGGTTCATTTCTGGAGTAAATATCTTCCCATTAAATCCATTGGTTTCAACAACAGCTTTTGTCTGTTTTGAATAAAGCTCTCTATCTTTACCTTCAAAAGAAAGAACTACTATAAAGCCTTTATCTTCAGTTTTATAAAATATATTTGATACAATTTCCGGTTCTAAATCCTGAGACTGTAATTCTTCAAAAAGTTTATTAGCCTCTTCCTTTTTGTCCTGAGTAAAAGAACATGTAACTTTATACAGTTTCTTATCCAGTTCTACAGATGAGAAACCATAAGTACCAACTAAAATTAGCAAAAAAGAAACAAGACTGATTAAACCTAAAAAGGCTATCAACATTTTTGGTGGTGATGGTATTAAATTTCCTCTCATAAAGTTATCTTCTTCATACCAGAGAGTTTTTAAAAAATTAGAGGCATAACTATCTTTATATATTCTAACAAATCAAATTTAAATAGTCAACTATAGTTTGCCAGGATTCGTAATTTTTAGAAAAACTTGTTCCAGTGTAAGTTCTTCAGAATGTATTGATACCAAAGATTTACTATTAACATACTCTTTTAATCTGTCACCTGTATCTTTATTATCAATTGATAAAACTACAAGGTTACAAATACCGTCTTCTTTCAGACGAATATTAATATTTCTGGAAGAATAACGATATTTTAAGTCTTCTGTCCTATCAAGAGCAATTATATGACCTTTATCCATTATAGCTACTTTACCACACAGATATTCTGCTTCTTCAAGGTAATGAGTGGTAAGGAAAACTGTGACTCCCAGGGAACTCAAATTTAAAATCATTTTTCTGATCTGATTTGCCGAATGAGGATCTAGACCGCTGGTAGGTTCATCCAGGAAAAGCACCTCAGGCCTGTGAAGAAGTGCCCGGGCTATAAGTAAACGCTGTTTCATTCCGTGAGAATAATCTTTAACTGGATCTTTACTCCTGTCGGAAAGCTGAACCATTTCAAGTACTTCATCCAGCCTGTGGACAGGCAATCTATAAAGCTTTCTAAAAAAATCCAGATTAAGTCTTCCACTTAATCGTGTATAAAGGTTTTGATATTCGAAAACAACACCAATATTTTCTCTGAGCTTTTTTCTCTCTTTAACTATATCATAACCACATACAGAAGCTTTACCTGAAGTAGGCCGAAGTTGCCCTGTAAGAAGTCGAAGAGTAGTAGTTTTCCCTGCTCCATTAGGCCCTAAAAATCCGAAAATCTCTCCCTTTTCTACAGTAAAGGAGATATTGTCAACAGCAGTAAAATTCTTGTATTTTTTTGTCAGTCCTTCAACTTTTATCATAACTCCATTTTGTGGATCGTAATGCGTGATGCGTAACCCGGGCGAAGGCAAGGTTCGCCCCTGCTCACGTCTCACTTCCTAAACAAGTGTTCCCCTTAACTGTCCATTTTCAAGATAAAAAATGCGGTTTGCCACACTGGCTGATTTCGGATCATGAGTAACCATTACAAGAGTAACTTCCTGGGTTTCATTTATAGAACGTAAAACCTGCATAAGTTCTCTGCTGGTTTTAGCATCTAAATTTCCTGTAGGTTCATCTGCAAGTAACAGACCCGGTTTATTTGCGAGAGCTCGTGCAATAGCAATCCTCTGTTGTTGTCCTCCTGAAAGATTTGTCGGTTTATCATCTCTTTTATCTTCAAGACCTACTACTCTTAACAGGGCAAGTGCTCTGGCTTCCCTCTGTCCTTTAAAAGTATCTCCAAGTTGCATGGGTAAAATAATATTCTCAAGTACTGTGAGAGTTGGAAGAAGGTTATAATTCTGAAAAACAAAGCCTATATTGTAAAGTCTTATTTTTTCTCTTGTACTTTCATCTGCTTCTGTAACCTCTACATTATCAAGATAAATACTGCCAAAGGTAGGGACATCTATACAGCCCAGAAGAAAAAGAAGTGTTGATTTACCGCAGCCTGAAGATCCCATAATAGCAATAAAATCACCTTTTTCTACAGTCAGATTAGCATTATCTATTACTTTCAACACACCGGCAGATGTTTCAAAGTATTTTCGTAAATTCTGAACTCTTACATTCATAAATCAAGTGAAAGATGCAAAGTGAAAAATACCTTCCACTTCTCACTTTTCACCATTTTACTCCCACCTCAGGGCCTTTATTATTTCCATTCTGGATGCTATAAAAGCCGGAATAAGTGCCCCTAAAAGGCCGACACCTATAGAAAGCATTAAAGCCTCTATTATTAATCTGAAAGTAACCTTTGATACAGGAAAAGAAAGCTTTAAAAGAGTAACGATTGCATCATTAAAAAGACCTGAGCCCAAAAAACCCAGTAGAACACCCAGTATTCCTCCAATAAAAGAAAGGAAAAGAGATTCAAATAAAACCATAGAAAAAATAAAAAATCTGGAAGCCCCTATGGCTCTTAGTGTTCCAAATTCATCCATCCGTTCATATGTTGACATAAGCATTGTATTCATAGAAGCTGTTATTGCTATTAATATACCTATAGCAGAAATTGCATATTGAAGAAGCCTTACAAGAGCCACAAAATGATTGGCATCACCTAAATATTCAACCTTGGTTTTAACAGTAACATCTTTCATTTCTTTCCTGATAGTTTTTATTATATTATCAATTTCTCCCGAAGACGAGTCATCTGCTACCTGAACCCATATTTCCTGTACACCCTGTGTTCTCTGAACTGTAAGAGCATCATCAAGGGAAATAAAACATGCATAATCTTCAAAACTGTAAACAGGATAAGTTTTACCTACTATATTGAAATTTACCTGTGATATAGGAAACTGATTTTCTATGTCTATTTTTAATTCTCTTGATATCTGAGGACCTATGATCAAATCATTTGTTTTCTGGAAAAAATCTCCTTCCTGAATTTCAATCTTCGGGAAAAATATATTCATTTTATCCGGAATAATACCCCATACAACTACACCAACTTTTTCCTTCCCTGCAGTAGCCAGCAGACGGGTTATACCGGTCACATCTTTTACACCTGCAATAGATTTAATCTGATTAATATATTCTCTGGAGACAATTAAAGAACCACTCCCTATAGCTCCCATAGATCCTGCAGGCAGAAAAGACGAAGATTTTGGTAAAACATATATATCTACATCCTGAAGATTTATCTCATAATTTAATCTCTCATAAAGACCCTCGGCAATAGAGACAAGAGAAATTGTTGCGGCTACAGCAAGAAGAACACCTATTATAGTTAAAGCACTTCTTTCTTTTTTCCTGGTAACATTTTTCTGAGCTAATGAAATAAAAACAAACATTTAATCATCTTTTCTTTTAAGCTATTAGAAGTCAGCTTTCAGCTATCAGCTTTCAAGATGATTAGTGTTAACTGATAGCTTATAGCAAACAAACTTCGCCATAGATAACATAACTCCTTCTGGTAAACATGTATTGACATAGAAAAAATCCCTTGACATTTTAATATCTTTGAAGTATTCTTATTAGAAGGTTTTTCTGCCGAAGTGGTGGAATTGGTAGACACGCTGGACTCAGGATTCAGTGAGCCTTCAATAAGCTCGTACCGGTTCAAATCCGGTCTTCGGCATTAGAATTAAACTCTTTAAGTAAAAAGTAAAAAGTACTTCCCTTACCTGTTTCACTTTTTGCATTTATTATACCTCTATGAAGCTCTATAATATTTTTAGCTATAGCCAGTCCCAGACCTCTTCCGCCTTTTTTCAGGGAACGGTCATCATCTACACGAGTAAACATTTCAAATATCTTTGGTATACAACTTACTGGTATACCATCTCCTTCATCAGTAATTTCTACCCGCATATATTCTCCCTGTTTCTTTACTACAATATCTACAGAAGACCCTTCAGAAGAATACTTAATTGCATTCTCTAGAAGGTTAATTATAACCTGTGTAATTCTATCTCCATCTACCAGTAAGAGAGAATTAAAATGAGCCCTGTCATAATTAATTTTTATATCTTTCTTATCTGCATAAGGCTTTATATACGTCATAGCTCTGCAAATCAATGAACCCATATCTAAAAGTTGCCTGTTCATTTCCAGGAAACTGCTCTTTATTGTAGATAAATCGAGTAAATCAGAGGTCAATTTTACCAGTCTGTCAGTTTCAAAACTTATGATGTCTAAAAATCTCTGGCATGTATCCTTATCTGACATAGCACCTTCGAGCAAAGTTTCCACATAACCTTTTATACATGTAAGAGGTGTTTTGAATTCATGAGAAATATTATTGATAAAACTAAACATAAAATCCTGAACTTTAGAATTCAAAAGTAATTCTTTACGGGCTTCATAAATCAATCTTTGAATACTAATCAAAGGATCTGAAAATAGAAAATTACAACCGCTATAAAACTCAACTCTGTCTCTCATGCCTGTAACGTTTCCATATTCATAGATCTCTTCATTCAGTCTGTGCAAAATTCTATGGAGGGTTAATTTGATGTCTTCTAAAGCTATAAAATATCTCTTTGAAGGTATTAAAAAAATAAAGAAACAATCTCTACTAAAAGTATCTGTAGCTATTATATCTTCATCTATCAGAAGGGAAGGGCAAAAATTCAATAAAGTATCATTTACATTACTGACTAAGTCTTCATAAATTTTTTCACCATAATAGTCTTTTATCTTTCGAGAATTGGCTATCTCAAAATATATAAAACCAGTATATTTATTACTGGAAAGCTGTTTCTCTAACTGAGCTATTACCTTATCTAGTAAAGGTATTTCTTTAAAATGTCCGGACATACTTTTTGATTACCTGAATAAAAAACTAATTCCTGTCATTTACTTACAGGACCTTTCCTGGGAAGGGTAAATATAAATTTAGTCCCTTTACCTGATTCACTTTCTACTCTTATCTTACCACCTAAAGATTCTATTATATCCTTTGTTATTGAAAGACCAATACCTGTTCCTCCAACATCCTGAGTATATCCTCTATCTACTCTATAAAAACGCTGAAAAATCTTATTAAGATCCTTTTCTGGAATACCCACGCCTGTATCTATAATTCTAATCTCCAGTTCCTCATGTTTATCAAAAACCTGAATCGTAATTTTTCCTTTACCTTTTAATCCGGTATATTTAATTGCATTATCTATAAGATTAATAAAAACCTGTGTTATTCGATCCACATCGACTAAAATAAGAGGCATATCAGAGGAACAGGAAACCTCAAATTCAAGTGAATATTTTTGTGCAAAAGGAGAAAGTTTTTCAAGGGTATTATTTATTATATCCGATATATTAACAAGCTCATAATTCATCTTTACTACCTTCTCAGAGCAGAGAGAAGAAGTTACATCCAATAAACTTACTGTAAGACGAACAAGCCTGTTTGTCTCATCATTTATAACCTGTAAAAAACGTCTGCATACCTCTTCATCACTGAAAGCACCTTCCAGAAGTGTTTCAACAAAACCCTTTATAGATGTAAGGGGAGTACGAAATTCATGGGACACATTTCCTACAAATGCAATCATTGCTTTTTCAATATTTCTTAAATCAGTCATCTCTCGCATAATCACTATTAAACCATCTAATTTATTACCTTTTACCAGAGGAACTAAAAATACAGAAAAAACTCTATCATCAGGTAACTCGATTATCTTTTCCAGAGAACCAGGAGAAGCACTCTTAAAAAACTCGTCTAAATACTCTATAAAAACATCATTATTAAATACTTCTATATATTTCTTTCCAATAACCTTTTCTCTTTTAATCTCAAACAAAAGCTCTGCTATAGAATTTAAAAGTAATACCTTACCTGATTTATTAAAACCTATAATTGCATCAGTATTACATTCTATGGCACCTTCCAGAAGTCTCTCATAAGCACTCATATAAAAATATTTATCCTTCCTTACCTTAAATTATGCAGGAATTATAGAAAACCTAAACTTTATACAGGCCATTTTCATCCTCACCCTGAAATTTATAACCTATTCCATGGACGGTCTTCAGATATTTCGGATTACTGGGCTTATCCTCTATTTTCTGCCTGAGACGCCTCACATGAACATCCACTGTACGAGTATCTCCAAGATAATCATATCCCCACAGCTGTTCCAAAAGAAAATCTCTGGTAAATACTTTACCTGCATTAGTTGCCAGAAGTTTCAGTAAATCAAATTCCTTGGGTTTTAAATCAATCTTTTTCTCATTTATTCTAACTTCATGCTTTATCAAGTTTAGATATAAATTATCAAAATGTAATTCTTCCTGTTCATCAATCTTCTGACTTGTTCTTCGAAGAACAGCCTTTATTCTCGCTATTAATTCTCTTGGACTGAAAGGTTTAAGCACATAATCATCAGCTCCAAGTTCAAGTCCAAGAATCCTATCGATCTCTTCTCCTCTGGCAGTAACCATTATAATAGGAATTTTAGATTCCTTTCTTAATGTTCTACATACATCCAGTCCGCCAAGTTCAGGCATCATCAAATCCAGAACCATTAAATCAGGCTTCTCTTCTCTTGCTACCCTGAGAGCCTCCACACCATCAAAAGCTGTAACTACTTCATAGCCTTCCTTTTTTAAATTAAACTTCATTAATTCAACAATATTACGTTCATCATCAACAACTAATATTTTTTCACGTGCCAAAATATCTTCTGGTTAAAGTTGAAACCAGGTAACACCTCCTTTGTAAATGGTGAGAGGTGAGAGGTGAGAGATATAATATTATTACGTATTATACTTCACTTTTCATTTCTCACCTGTAATATGAGACCACGGCAATAACCCGACTCTTGGTTTATAAACATAATTATCAATATCTATACCTTCTTCTTCAAATGCTTTTCTCCAACTCTGAAAGTTCTCCTTCTTATATTTACTAACTAAAAAAATTATTCTGGAAATACTTCTATCACCTGTGGAAAGAAAAGACTGAATAAGTGACCATTTTAAGCTTTCAAAAGTAAATTTAAGATTATTAAAATTCCTCAGTTTATTCTTTAAAAAATCAATTTTCTCTTTCATTTCACCCATTTCTTTAAGAGGAATCCTCTCAAACTCTGTTCCTGGCTTTGGTATAAACTGATTTATACTCAAATATATCTTTACTAAAGGTGGAGTTATCTTATAAATTTCAGAAAGAAAATATATTATATCTTCGAGATCACTGCAAGTTTCTTCTGGAAGGCCAATCATAAAATAAAATCTAAAATTTTTTATTCCCATCCTGGCAGACATCTCTACAGCCTTAAAATAAGTTTCATTCTCAGTATCCTTAAAACATAATTTACGAAGTCTATCACTGCCCGTCTCCGGAGCAAGAGTGATTGTTCTTTGACCTGAACTTATGAGAGACTCAACCATAATTTTTGTAAGACTATCAGCCCTGAGAGAAGAAAAGGAAAGTTTCATGCCTTCCTTCAGAATATACAGACAGAGATCGTCTATATCCCTGTAATCACTTACGTTTGGTGCTATTAATCCTACAGATGAAGTAAGGGATTTTCCCAGGGAAAGAGTATTTTTCAGAGAATCTAAATTTCTTATCCTGTAAGGTTTAAAACAATTACCTACCATACAAAAAGCACATTTTCCTTTACAGCCTCTGGCTATCTCAAGTAAAAACATATTTGAAAATTCCGTATCAGGTGTAATAATAGAAGAAGATCCCTTAAACCTGTTTAAATCTTTTATCCATTGTTTTTTAAAAGACATCTCTCTAACAGGAGGTTTATAGAAAGAAGGTATATAAATACCTGGCAGCCTGGAAAGATCTTTAAGTAATTGACTCTTATCTTTACTGCCACTAATTTTAAAATTCTTTATGACATCAATAAAAGCAATTAATGTCTCTTCAGCTTCACCTGAAACTACAACATCAATGAAATCAGAGACAGGTTCAGGATTATAAAAACTAAAGGCCCCTCCTGCAATAATTAGAGGAAATGGGTCTTCTCTGTCACAGGAAAAAGGAGAAAGACCTCCACAGGAAATTATCTGAGGTACTCTTATATAATCTAACTCAAAAGATAAAGAAAACCCTATTATATCATTGTTACCAAGAGGAGTACCTCTTTCAATAGAAAATAAATCTTTCCGTGGAGATGAGTTTAAAGAACCTTCAGGAGGATAAAAAAAACGTTCGCACGAAAGACCTTCCTGGCTATTAATCAGATCATAAATTACCTGATAACCAAGACTGGACATGCCAATAAAATAACTGTTGGGATAAACCAGAGCAAACCTTATAAAAGCACCCGACGAAGGACCGACAAAAGATCTCTCTCTTAATACCTGGCTTATTCTTTCTTTATCTATCTGCCATTTCATTCTGTATAAATACTAAAAAGCCTTAACCACTCTTTCAAGAGATGATATAAGTAAAAAGTTATTCTGAAACCCTTTGCCTGCCGGTCTTATTAGCCATAATTCCTCAGCAATAGTAAGGATTTTCTGCATATGTTGTAAATTTACAAGAAACATTCTCGGCAGTACTGATTCAAATACATCTGTCATAGATAAACTTATTTTCTTCTTTTCTCTGTTTTCATGATAATGATGATAAAGTGCATAAATAAAAGCCTGCCAGCTAACAGGATAATAATCAAATTTAATACTTTTTTCTTTATCTATGTGAAGAAAACCAAATACCTGAAGCACATTATTCAGATTATTTAACATAGTATTACTCTCCTGATCCATTAACAGGTAAACACTGCTCTTGAAATTTGATTTACTGATTTCCTTTTTCTGAGGGAGAAAGTTATAAAGATAATAAAGAATCTGAAGAATCAAAGATTCTCTCAGAATCAAATGATAAAATATTATTTCTTTTTTTATACTATCTTCTATAGGAATATTAATTACACTTAAGAGAGGAGTATGAATAAGCCTGCCATCCTCTGTAAACTGAAGAAATCTATCTTTTATAACTTCAATATACTTCTTCTTCGTTTTTAGGCTCTTGCAAGACAAGGCATTGTTACTTTCAGTCATAAATTCATCAAGAGTCTCAACACGGGAGGCCACTTCCAGAACTACAATTGTCTCCTCTAGCAGGGCACCACATTTTATACTTTCATGACCCATATTACTTTAGCCCATTAGTATAACCAGCTGGGCAACATCCTCCTCTCATTTTTTTATTCAAGTTCATTATAAATCTCTCCTTCTCAGGAAAGCCGGTATATCTATCTCTGATGTAGTGAAAATCTGTTTCCTTGGAGGTGCTATTACAGTAGTTTTCTTATTAGTAGGAAGAACATTTGCTCCTTGTAAACCAAAACCTGTTGCCACAACAATAATCTTAACATCTGCTTCCATAGTTTCATCACAGGCCGTTCCAAAGATAACAGTGGCTTCTTCATCAACTGCTTCTGATATAAGATCCCCTGCAGCACTAATTTCTGCCAGTGTCAAATCTTCTCCTCCTGTTATATTATATAATACCCCTCTTGCTCCATTAATGTTTGTTTCAAGAAGTGGACTGGTTATGGCAGCCTTTGCAGCATCGACAGCTCTACTATCCCCTGTGCCGACTCCTATACCCATCCATGCGGAACCTGCATTACTCATTATGGTCTTAACATCTGCAAAATCAAGATTTATTTCTCCCGGGATAACTATCAAATCTGAAATACCCTGGACAGCCTGTCTTAGAATATCATCAGCTTCCCTCATAGCTTCCCGAAAGGTAGTTTTCTTTTCAACTACCTGAACCAGCCTCTCATTTGGTATTGTAATCAATGTATCAACTTTAGATTCAAGTCTTCCAATACCTTCCTCAGCTATTTTCATCTTTTGCCGCAGTTCAAAGGAAAATGGTTTGGTAACAACTCCTACAGTTAAAGCACCTGTATTTTTAGCAACTTCAGCTATCACCGATGCTCCTCCGGTACCTGTTCCTCCTCCCATACCTGCAGTAATAAATACCATATCAGCTCCCTGTAAGGCATTTATTATATCTTCTCTATTTTCTTCAGCTGCCTGTTGACCTATTTCCGGTCTTGCCCCGGCTCCCAGTCCCCTGGTAAGTTTGGCACCTACCTGAATCTTCAAATCTGCCTTACACATATCTAAAGCCTGGGCATCGGTATTTATAGCTATAAATTCAACGCCCTGGACCCCCATATCAATCATACGAGTAACAGCATTACATCCTCCGCCACCAACACCCACCACCTTGATGATGGCCTGTTTCTCTATATTTAAAACCTGCTGGTCCATCAAGATATTCCCCCTTTCGACTAGTTTTTATTCTATATAAATTTTTAATTCCCTTTAAAGTATTTAATTAATAATAATAAATAAAAATAAATAAAATGATAAAGCAGGATTTTTATATCTAATGTTTTACTTTATTAGAGAAAAATTCCTCAAATAAGCACCTCCTGATAGCAGCAACATTAGAAAAAACTCTTACTCCGAAGGTAACAATTACTGCAAGATAAAAATCTACACCCATTTTATCACCGGTATAAGTTAAAAAAGCTGCCATAAGAATATTAGTAGTAAATCCTAATATAAATGTACAGTATCCAGACCTGCAAGAAACGAGACTGATATATATCTGGTATATAAAACAGGAATATTAACAGGTGGAAGGAAATATCCTATTATAAGTCCTATAAATACTCCTAATAAAGGCATAAATAGCAAGGTTATTCTCCTTCCTTATCAGGACTGGCATACTCAAAAACCAGTGGACCATTATAAGCAGGTATCCTGATATCCCTGTATTGTTTTATTTCTATAGACACACCATTTCTAATACTCAAAGCCATAGAATCCATATAACCACCTGTCATTCGTAAAGCAGCTTCCAATTTTTCTGCAGGGCCTATAGCTTTAATCTCATAAGGAGGTAATAAACGATTTGTATTAACAAGTATGGAAGGCCCCACACAGCGTATAGATGTCGTTGCTATAGCCCTCTGTTCATTAATAGCTATAGCTTCTGCCCCTGCTGACCAGAGTTCTGTTATAAGACTCCGAAGATCAACATCATGAACTATGAAAAAATATGAATCTTCGTTTACAGGAGGTTTTGAAAGGCTGTCCTGTAAAATTATAATTATACCTTCTCCTCTGACCGGAATCAGACCTGCTTCAAGTTTGGCCTTTAAAAATTGTTCTCTTAATGTTTTTAAAAGATGCTGGTCTTCCGCTGTAACCTCATCATAACGATTAAGGCGTTCTCGCTGAGCCTGAACCTCAGCCTGAAGTTTATTTCTTTCCACTTCCAATTCATTAATTATACTGGCCAGTTTTGCCACAGGAACTGAAGAATAAGGAAAACCTTCTTTCTGTTGAATCCTGAACTGAATCACAATTAAAATCCCAAGTAATATAAAAGCTATAGTTACCGGAATCTGCCAGTGGTTATTACGTTCTGTTTTATTATCCTTCTTTTCTTCCATTTTTCTTATTCCTCTTTATGGACATCAAGGTTAGAACTAATATTATTATTCTTTACAGGTTTATTTAACTTGAGAACAAATCTCTTATATCTCATATCAACAAAATTTACATCTAAATGTTTATCTTTAAGAGTTTGCAAAATAGAAGGAATGAGAGATAATTTATTTTCTAAATCGTCTTTTTCAGATCCAATATTAAATTTAATCTTATACTGTGAATAAAGTATTATATTACCTGATTCATCAATTTCAATCTCAGGAAAATTCTCTCTCATCATAGAATCATAAGATTTTAAACAGCTTAAAAGAAGGTCTAAATTATTAATCTTCAATTTATTACCAGGCAAATTTGTTCTTTCATCCAGACCTCTTATTAAAGGGAAATCCCATCTCTCCAGAATCTCAACATTTGAAACTATAATCCCTTCTTCATCAATATAAAAAGATTTATCTCCTGATTTTACCATAGCAATAGGGACTCTTTCTTTAATATTTATTATAATTCTATCAGGAAGTTCGAACTGTAATTCTACATCACTGATCCAGGGTATAGATTTTAATCGAGAAATTATTTTACTCTCACCTGTATCACCAATATCGAAAATAATATACCATATATTTTTCCTGACAACACCGGATTGTTCAACAATCTTTTCTACAGGAATATATTTATTCCCCAGAACTGCAATTTCTCTAATGAGAAACAAATCTGATTTACAAAATACAAACTGTGTTATAAATAAAATAATTATTATAATAAATTTCCTGTAAGAGTCTTCCTTTTCAACAGAAGAGACTTTTCCACCTTCAATTACACGAAATTTTCTTTTCTCCTGTCCTATAATTTCTTTATTCAAAAAATATACTCCTTATAATCTTGAATATAGCCTTTTATTATAAGTTTTTTCCCTGGAAATCTTCCTTAAAGACTTTTCAAGTTTTACTTCTCTCCTTTCAGGTTCTTTCAAAGGAGGTGAGGCAGAAATCTTAAGTACAAGCCCAACAGAACATAAAGATACAATCATAGAGGTACTGCCAAAACTGATAAAAGGCAAAGTCATACCTGTAAGAGGCAAAAGTCCTGAAGCAACAGACATATTCACAAAAGCCTGTATAGCTATACTACCCGTAAGACCTGCTGCCAGAAGAAAAGAAAATGAATCTTTTCTGGAAAGAGCTATTCTAAAACCTGAATAAATAAAAATCAAAAAAAGCATAATTGTAAATAAACACCCTGCAAAACCAAGTTCTTCCCCTATAATAGCAAAAATAAAATCTGTATGCTGTTCAGGAAGATAAAATAATTTCTGTCTGCTCTGGCCAATTCCCATCCCCCATAACCCCCCTGAACCAAGAGCCAGCAAAGATTGTATTATCTGAAAACCGGAAGATTCCGGATCCTTCCAGGGATTAACAAATGACATCATACGTGCCATTCTATAAGGTTTCTCTATAACCTGAAAGATACCAATTCCCAACCCTATGATAAATATGCTGATTAAATGAAAAGCTCTTGTCCCGGCAATATAAAGCATAAACATAAAGATTAATCCGATAGCTATAATGGTACCCAGATCAGGTTGCATTTCTATTAAAAGAAATATAATACCCACTAGAAAAAGTAAAGGAAATACTCCCAGCCAGAAACTCTTAACCTTTTTTTTACTTTCCGACAGATAAGAAGACATAAAAAGTACCAGAGATAATTTACATAATTCCGATGGTTGCAAAGAAAAGCCTGCCAATTCTAACCATCTTTTAGAGCCATTGCGCTCAACACCAATAAAAAGTACAAGTGCCAGTAAAATTATAGATAACAACACAAAGGGTAAAGACATTTTCTTTATAAATTCCAGCCTGAGTCTGGTAATAATAAATATACCTGTAAATCCTAATAAAACACCTCTCATCTGTCTTATAAAAAAATAATAACCATTGTAATTATAACTAGATGAAGTAGATGCTTCAACAGAACTTGAACTATAGACCATAATAAGGCCGAAACTCACCAGTACAATTGTAACTATAAAAAATCTCCAGTCTAAATTCTGTCCTTTATTCAATTTAACATCTTTTTCAATATTATCCATATTCATCTTACAATTCTATTTTTCAAATTCTTGACTGCCTGAATGAATTTATCTCCCCGGTCATCAGCATTTTTAAACATATCAAAACTTGCACCACCGGGAGATAATAACACAACATCACCCTTTTCAGCTATAGAATAAGCTCTTTTCACTGCATCCTCTATGGTAGAAGCCCTCATTATCTGCAAAAGGCCATTTTGAGAACAGTAGTTATATAAAATATCACTGGTAGTACCTATTAAAATAAGACCTTTCACACGTCGAGCTATAAACTTGCATAGTTCAGAAAAATCCAGTTTTTTATCAACACCACCGGCAATTAAAATTACCGGTTCTTTAAATGTATTAAGAGCAGCCATAACAGCATCGGGATTTGTACCTTTAGAATCATCAATAAAATAAACACCTTCTATGTCAGTAACGAATTCCATTCGATGCCTTAAAGTCTTAAAATTATGTAAACTTTCAAGAATAGAATGTGATGGCACTTTATATATAAGAGCTACAAGCATTGCAGCCATAATATTCTTCAAATTATGTTCACCCTGAAGAGGTATATCCTGGATATTACATATCTCACAATGAGAAGATCCATTTTTATAATATATTGCATTGTTATGAAGAAATATACCATTTTTAAGCTGAGCACGACTGCTAAAAAATAAAACATCTGCTTCAATCTTATCAACTATACTCATAAGCAGGGGATCATCATAATTAATTAAAACATAGTCTCCCTTTTTTTGCTGTGTAAATATACGACATTTGTAATTTAAATAATTTTCCAGACTGCCATGTCTATCTAAATGGTCAGAACTTATATTAAGCAACAAACTAATATAAGGTCTGAAGTGTTTTACAAGTTCAAGCTGAAAACTACTTACTTCAGCTACAATCAGCTGCTCTTTTTTTGCATTATAAGCTTTCTCAACAAGAGGTATTCCTATATTACCTCCTACTATTACATCCCATCCAGCTAAAGAGAGAAAATTACCTATCAATGTAGTAGTTGTAGATTTACCATTAGTTCCTGTAACAGCTATAAAAGGAGCTTTAGAAAGCTGAAATGCCAGTTCCAGCTCACTCACAACCGGTATACCATTATCTTTTATATTTTTTACTGCTGGATTCTCTACCGATATTCCGGGACTTATAACTACAAGATCCTTATCTTTCCAGACTTTATCAGTATGTATACCCACTTCATAAGCTATACCCAGTCTGTCTAAAAGGGAAGTAGTTTCCTGAAGTTTACTTCTATCTGCAGAATCACTTAAAAAAACATCAATATTCCTGGAAGAGAAAAATCTACCTACTTCAAGACCACTTTTACCCATTCCAAGAACAGAAACTCTCTTTAATTTATTTATATCTATCAATCTATTATTCCTCATTTTCCAATTGCTTTCATTACCCAGAATAAATTCAAGCCACCTATAGCAAATAACATTGAAACAAGACAGAATCTAACTGTAATAGTAGTTTCATGATAACCCAATTTTTCAAAATGATGATGTATGGGGCTCATTTTAAAAACCCTCTTTCCAGTAGTTTTATAAGATATTACCTGTATAATTACAGATAACATCTCTAAGACAAAAATTCCTCCCACTACTATAATAAGCAATTCAAGCCTCAAAAGTATAGCCATAACAGCAATAGCACCACCAAGCGTAAGAGAACCAGTATCACCCATAAATAATCTTGCCGGATAAACATTAAGCCATAAAAAACCCATACAGATTCCGGTAAGCACAATTCCTCCCAGAGCTAATCCCTTATATTCCATCATAAAAGCCATAAAACTGAAGGTAATAGCAGAAACAGAAACAGTACTGGAAGCAAGGCCATCCAGACCATCTGTAAAATTTACAGCATTTACAGTGGCAGTAAAAGCAAGAATATCCAGCACTATCCGCCATATGCCAAGATTTACTTCTCCTATAAAGGGAACAAGGATAAAGGTTTCTCCTTTACTATAAAGCCATAAGGCAAGGCCCGCAGCTAAAAGAAGTTGACAGGCCATTTTTTCCCTGGCCCGAAACCCCATAGATCTTTTCTTTACAACCTTAAGCCAGTCATCTATGAAGCCTATAAAACCACTTATAAGGGAAACTATCATAAATACTACTAACTCAGGAGTCACTCCTACCAGGAGAGAAACAACAATTACTAATATAAAAGGGAAAATAATTCCCCCCATAGTAGGTGTCCCGGCCTTGGATAAATGCATTTCCGGACCTTCCGGACGTATATACTGACCAAACTTAAGTTTCTGCAGATATGGTATAAGTATATAATCGCCAATGGCAGTTAATAAAAAAGCTATAGGCCATATAAACAAAATCTTATTTATAAACACTCAAGGACTTCCTCCATCTGCATGCCCCTGGAACCTTTTACAAGTAATACATCTCCTGGTTGCAGAATATCTTTTAATTTTTTAACCAGACTTACTTTATCAGCAAAAGATTGGGCATCTATTCCCATAGAAGAAGCAGTTTCTACTGTATAATGACTCAAAGGTCCACAAGTCATTAAATAATTTATTCTGGCTTCTGAAACCCACTCTCCCACCTTTCTATGAGATGAAATTCCTTCTTCCCCTAATTCCAGCATATCACCAAGTACTGCTATCTTTCGTCTATCTGGAAAATATCTGTATATTGTATCAAGAATACTTTTAACGGCCATAGGATTCGAGTTATATGTATCATCTATAATTGTAATATCGTTTTTATTCTGAATTATCTTTGTCCTACCTGATAAAGGTGGTATAAAAGACTTAAGGACATCAGAGAGAAGAAGGTCTTCAATTAAATAAGAAGCAACAGAAACTGCAGCCAGAAGATTATAAATATTATGATGACCTATCATAGGGAAAAAAATCCTTTCAGTCTTTCCTTTAAAATGAATATCCAGTTCTGTACCATAAAAACCGGCATTTTGAATATTACCCGGAAAAATATCTGCTTCCTCTGAAAAACCAAAAGAATTTATTTTACATGATACCTTACGGAGAAGAAACTCAAAGTAATCATTATCTCTGTTCAAAACTGCAAGACCTTCCGAAGGAAGACTTTCCAGGAGTTCAGCCTTTGCTTTTGCTATATTCTCCCTTGAACCAAGTCTCCCTATATGAGCTTCTCCAATATTAGTGATAACACCTATATGGGGTTGTGCTATATGAGAAAGCTCTTTTATTTCTCCATGCCCCCTCATGGCAAATTCCAAAACCACACACTCATGATGAGGTGAAAGATCAAGCAAAGTTCTGGAGACACCTATCTCATTATTAAAGTTTTCCTGTGATTTTAAAATGTACTTAAACTTTTGTCCCAGAAGAGTAGCTATAAGCTCTTTAGTGGTTGTCTTTCCATTACTTCCAGTAACAGCAATTACAGGAAGAGAAAATTTTTCCCTATAGACCCTGGCTATATCCTCATAGGCTTTAAGGGTATCTGAAACTGATATTATAACCTCACCGGGAAGATCGATACAATCCTTTCTGGAAGTTATAAACCCGGCGGCGCCGGCTTTAAGAGCTTCCTTTATAAAATTATGACCATCAAAATTCTCTCCCCTGAGAGGAATAAAGAGATTACCTTTCTTTAAAGTCCTCGTATCTGTAGAAACTCCATTAAATTCAAAATTGGGATGTCCTCTCTCTATTACACCATCTATAAAACTTACAAAATCTCTTACCTGTAACATAAACTACTTCCTGCCAGCCAATTCAAAATATTCTCTTATAATCTCACTATCATCAAAATGAACTGTTTTATCAGCAAATATTTGATAATCTTCATGACCTTTACCGGCTACAATAACACAATCTCCTCTGTCTGCTATGTCCAAAGCTTTTTCTATAGCACGTTTTCTATCAGGTTCCACGACATATCTGGAAGTATTTGTTATACCTGCCTCTATATCCCTTATAATAGCGAGGGGATCCTCAGACCTGGGATTATCAGATGTTATAATAATATAATCAGACAACGTTACACCAATATGCCCCATAACGGGACGTTTGGATTTATCCCTGTCTCCGCCACATCCAAAAACAGTAATAATTCTCCCCTTTGTAAAAGCTCTGGCAGATTGAAGAACTTTTTTCAGTCCATCAGGAGTATGAGCATAATCTACAATACAAGTAAAATCCTGTTCCCCATAAACAGGATATATACGCCCTTTCACAGGTGGAAGTTCTTCTATGGCCTCTTTTATCAAAGATAAATCTATATTCTGAGCCAGACCTGCAGCTATAGCAGCCAGAGCATTATACACATTAAACACACCTATTAACTTTAAATTAAAATTGTAAACATGTCCATCCCGGTTTAAATTAAACCTGGTTCCCCCTGGAGCACAAGAAACATCATAAGCCATAAGGATATTTCCCTGTTCTCTATAAAGCATATTCGTTTTTTCATTCATAAGACCATAAATAAATTTTTGCCCATTTCCATGGGGTAAAAGTTTTATAACTTCAGGATCATCTTTATTGAAAACAGAGAAAACCTCTTTCTCTGAAATAAATTCTTTCTGTAAAGATAAAAAACTGGCTTTAACCTTCCAGTAATCTTCCAGAGTAGAATGAAAATCCAGATGATCCTGAGAAAAATTTGTATAAATAACTCCAGTGAAGAATGCATTCCAGACTCTATAAAGAGAAAGAGCATGAGAGGATACTTCCATAGCGACTGTATCCACACCATCCAATACCATCTTATAAAATATTTCCTGTAAATCAAGAGACTCAGGTGTCGTGTTTTTGGTCTTTTCTGTCTTATCATCTATTTTAATTTCCATAGTACCAATAAGACCTGTCTTAAAACCAGCTTTTTTCATAATATGATCTATCATATAAGTCGTTGTAGTTTTACCATTGGTTCCTGTCACTCCATAGACTTTTAATCTGGATGACGGATGATTATAACAAGCTGCGCCAAGTTCAGAAAGAGCTTTTCTGGTATTATCAACAACTACAAGTTCCGCCTGTCCATTAAGTAATAAAGGTTTCTCTGAAACTATTATTCTCGCTCCCTGTGATAGTGCCTGAGAGACATAATTATGTTTTAAAACCCTTTATACATATAAATATATCACCCGGTTTAACTTTTCTGGAATCATAAGATAAACCAGCAGGCAAATTTTTACTGGCAGACCAGCTGACTTCCTTCAATAAATCTGTGTATTCCACCTGTTCCTTACCCCGTTTACTCTTTTTTCAAAGCAGTATCCTGTTTATCTATATATTTCTCGGAAGGTACACCCATATACCAGAGAGATTCCCTCCCAACTTCGCCAAATACAGGAGCAGCAACATAACCACCCCAATAAACTCCCCGGGCTTCATCGATTTTAACAATCATAACCAATCTGGGATTACGACTCGGCACAAATCCCACAAAAGAACTTATATATTTGTTCGCTGAATAAACACCACCATCCACTATCTGGGCAGTTCCTGTTTTACCGGCAACAGAATAACCCGGAATTTGAGCCTTTTTACCTGTTCCATCAGAAATAACTTCCTCTAATATAGTTACTATTTTCTCTGTAGTGGAAGGTTTTAATATTACATCTTCCACCTCGGGTGTAAATGTTTTAACTACATGTCCATCAGAGCTCAATATCTCCTTTACAAGCATAGGACGCATTATTTTCCCACCATTTGAAATAGCCGCCACAGATCTTACAAGCTGCAGGGGAGTAACTGAAATACCCTGTCCAAATGCTATAGTTGCCAGACTGGATACTGACCAATCTTCAGGATTCAGAACAATCCCTTCCCCTTCTCCTGGTAATTCTATTCCAGTAAGAGAACCAAAACCAAATTTTTTTATATAATCAAAATAAATATTTGTTCCTATTTTCATACCTATACCGACAGAACCGGTATTAAAAGAATATTTTATTATATCTTTTATATTTTCATAACCAAATTCACTTGCAAGTCCATCATTGGCATTATAAATAGTCCATCCTCCCACCTGCATAGAGTTCCCACAGGGGAATACATCAGTCATAGAAACCTTACCGCAATCCAGAGCAGCCGCTGCCAGAATAATCTTAAATGTAGATCCTGGTTCATAAGAATCACAGACACCTCTATTCCTCAAAACAGATTTAGGAGTAGATGTATATTTATTAATATCAAAGTTCGGATAATTGGCCAGAGCCAGAATTTCCCCTGTCTGAGGGTCCATAACAATTATAGTACCACTCCTGGCTTTATACTTTTTTATAGCCTTCGAAAGTTCTGATTCTGCAAGGTACTGAATAAATTTATCTATGGTTAACACAAGATTACAACCATCTGTTGCAGGTCTGAGCTCCCTTTTTCCCTGAGGAATAGCCCTGCCGAAATTATCACATTCAGCTTTCAATAATCCGGCTTTACCTGTAAGATAATTCTCATAAATAGCCTCTATCCCGTCCAGTCCCTGATCATCTATTCCCGTATAACCAATTATATGACAGGCAAGATTATGATTGGGATAAAAACGTTTACCTGTCTCTTCTTTCAGTAAATATATTCCCTCTATATTCAATTTCTTTACTTTACTGGCTATTTCATCACTTACTTTTCTATCAATCCATATAAACTCAACACCCCTGAAGGTCATTTTTTCCAGTAATTCTTTCTCTGAGATTGAGAGAACTGGTGATAACTGTTTTGCCACTTTTTCCGGTGAATCTATTAACCTGGGGTTTACCCCAATAGAGTAAAGCTGAAGGCTCAAAGCCAGAATAGATCCATTACGGTCCAGAATTTTTCCCCTCGTACCTGCTATAGGAATATGACAGAGATGTTGTTGAAAAGCCAGTTCTTTATAATGATTTCCTTTTACTACCTGTGTCTCAAATAAACTAAATATCAAAATTAAAAAAAGAGGCACCATAATATAAAACAATATCTGAACTCGTTGTCTCTCAAAAGGCAAAACACTGACAGGCAAATAATAACTAATTTCTAAGGGAAACCTTAAAAATTAGCCTACACCTCTCTTCTAAAATATATATTTAGAGGGTTCCGGTTTCAGCTAATAATCTAAAACCTGATACCTGAATAATTATTCTATTAAAGCCAGGTTCTTTTTCTGTTGAAATAATATAACTCTACCATCAAAATCGGGACGATCCATACCAAGCTTTATTTTTGCCATAGTTTCTATCCTATCAAGGGATTCAAGGGTATTAACCTGATTAACTAAATTTAAATTCTGATATTCCAGAGCTTCTCTGGTTACCGTTAGCTCGCAAAGATAATACTGTTTATTCAAAAGCTGTGTCGACTGTTGTATAAGGGAAACAAACAAAATAACCAGTATAATTACCAGTGATAAAGTTAACCCCAGAGGAAACTCACTTTCACTCCTCTTAAGAGGGCGAACCTTTGTTTTTTTCTTTGGTTGTTGATCTTTAACTTCTTCTTTCTTTACCCTTCTTGCTAAAACCAATCTGAAGTTATCCCCCCTTCTATAACTAAATATCTACCACTGACTGCTTCCTCCAACAATTTATACTCAACTCTGGCAGGGGCTTTCAGGGACTTATCCACCCACAGACTACGGCCCCGGTCTGGTATAATTAAAACTTCTCTAATGCTCTGAGTCTGGCACTGCGAGACCTGGGATTCAACAATTCCTCTTCCTTTCCAGGGAAAAGAGGTTTCTTATTAAGTAACCTCACAAGAGGAAATCCTTCGCATTTACATAAAGATAAATCATGTAAACACTTTTTCATAGAAGCATCCTTAAAAATTCTTTTTACTATACGATCTTCCAGGGAGTGAAAACTTATCACTACCAGCCTTCCTCCAGATTTAAGAACCTTTAAAGCTTTCTTTAATCCCTTTTCGAGAGTATCTAATTCTTTATTAAGAAAAATTCTAAGTCCCATAAATGTCTTTGTAGAGGGATGAATTTTCCTCCTTTTTCTTAAATTTCTTGAAACCGCTCTAACAACTATATCTGATAATTGTTTGGTAGATAATATCCTGGAAATTTTCCTGGTCTTTACTATTTCCCTGGCTATTTTTCTGGCATGTTTCTCTTCTCCATAATGATATATAATATAACTTAAATCATCCTCAGAAAAATCATTAACTATATGACTGGCTGTCAAAGACATATTACTGTCCATTCTCATATCTAAAGGAGAATCTACCTGAAAAGAAAAACCTCTCCTTGCATCATTTAATTGTGTCGAGGAAATTCCCAGATCAAACAATATACCATCCACTTCCTTTATCCCGAAGGACAATAATATTTCATCTAACTCTGAAAAATTACCCTTTACCAGTTTTAAATTCAGGGAAAAATCCCTGGCAAAATCTTCAAAAGATTTTATTGCTTCAATGTCGCAATCAAGACTGATCAAGGTGCCTCCTGGCAATATAGACTTAAGAATTTCTTTCGAGTGTCCTCCTCCTCCTAAAGTACAATCTAAGATCATTTTACCCGGTAAACAATTAAGATAAGAGATAGATTCTTTAAGTAATACCGGTGTATGAACCAGGCATTCCTCTTGTGACATAAAATTTCTCCTTCCTATCACCTCCCGGTCATATAAAATACTGGCTCAATACTTTCTTGGAAAGCTTCCTGAACTCTTCACCTTCCTGCAACTGAGACCACTTATCAGAGCTCCATATCTCAATTCTATCTAAAACACCTGCTACAACTACATTCTCTTTAAGATCAGCATAAGAGATAAGATTATCAGGTAAAACAATTCGCCCCTGACGATCCATTTGACATTCAACAGAGCTAGAAAAAAAGCGACGAATATAGTCCTGAGCATCTTCGTCGCTTTTTGGCAAAGCTTTTAATTTTTTAACTAATTCCTCCCATTCTAAAAGAGGATAAATAAACAAACATTCTTTATCAAGACCAGGAGTGAGATAAAATTTACCTTCCAGATACTTCCTATAAGAAGCAGGTATAATTACTCTACATTTCTCATCAAGATTACGTTCATAATTCCCAGTAAACATCAGTCAACCCGGATTCTTTTATTTTATGGAAATCTATCTCTCTGGTCTCCGTCTCCACTTTGCTCCACTCTTCTCCACCTATTTCCACATTTGCCAATAAAATCCTGCTGGAAATAAAAAAAATTTTTTATTAAAAGGTAATAAGTACAAAGGAAAAAAAGGGGCAAGAAAAATTCTTTTACGCTAACTTCATAGGATTAAAGTACTATCAGGATAATTTTCTTTTTATTTTTCCCTTTTATAACACAAAGGGAAATAGAAAAGTCTCTTTCTGTCCACCCACATCCTGTTCTGCTATGGAAAGTAAAAGCTGCTTTGCTTTTCCAGTAAAACTAAAAATTAAAAATCCCTGTACAGTAGCTGAAGGAGAAATATCCTGTTTTGTCAGAAGTGGAAAAGACTGTTTTTTTAGATAGTAACTCAATCTGGCATAATCATCACGGCTAATCATACCTCTATCCAGAGCTTTTTTAGGATAAGTATCAAGCGAATCAACAGGTTCAAATTGCTTACCCGTTTCATCTATCAAGTTCCATTTTTCCAGAGTAATAGATATGGGCTTGTCTCCCTTATTTGTTATTTTTATATTAAAAAGTATGAGTTTACCCAGGGTAAGTAGACCCTGATCCATATAAACCTCTATTAATAAATTACCATATCTGAGTTTTTTATGAGACCATAAAGCAAATATACGTTCATAAGCCTTTCTGGCAGTTTCATTTTTTGGATCTAACTGTACAACAGTAAGATATTCATTCTGAGCATCAGCAAGGAGATATTTTTTCTCATATAATTTGGCCAGAGCAAGATGGGCAGAAACATTATTGGGTTCTTTCTGAAGTACCTTATAATAATCAGCCAGTTCTTTATCTGAGAGAGGATCCACCAGGAAAGACCAGCTCTTTTCAAAATAATCCCCTTCCATTGTAAGACAGGTTATCTTTTGAACAACCTGTCCTAAAGGCAATGGATAAGTAGGCTTAAAAGAAACATAAAGAGACCCGGTTTTAGAATCTATATTAAAAGTCATCTGATCTGAAAAATCTTTACCATTTATATATAATTTTAAAGAATCTCTGTCTATTAATTTCAATATATCCTCAGATAAAATAGCAGTAAAGCCTCTAAATCTGGATATAGCAGGTGAATTATCTATAGACACGTTAAAATCGACTTTTTTCTCCTGAGAGAAAGAAATAGTAGAAGTTAAAAGTATTAAAAAAAATAGAATAAATAGAATAAAATTTTTTTTATATAACATAAAGTACCTCCCAAAAGGTGATTTATAGTTTATGGTTTAATAATACAACTATAAAAAGCAATCCTACGCGATTAGTCTTTGAGAAATTCTAACACAGAAAAATTCTCTATGTCAATAAAATATATGTTATAATTAGGCGGATAAATTTATGAAAGAAAATTCTTCTTTTATATCTTACGAGGTTATTCTTTTATGGACTCAATTTCCAGAGCCTGTAATGAACCAGTATTAGTAAAAAAATTTTCCGAAAATTTAGATACAGAATTTATCGGTAAAAATATTATCTTCTTTCCCCGGGTGAAATCTACAAATCTTATTGCAAAAAAAGAAGGAGAAAATATGCAAAATGGAACTGTGCTATTAGCAGATTACCAGAGTGCAGGGCGTGGAAGAAGGAATAAAGAATGGTTTTCTCCCGGGGGACAGGGATTATGGATAAGCATAATTATAAAAAATCCTGATATAAAGTTAAATATTCTCCCTGTAGTTAACATATTATTATCAGTTGTTATAACCAAAAGCATCATTAATATAAGCAACAAACAAATAAAAATTAAATGGCCCAATGACCTGATTTATAATAATAAAAAAGTCTGTGGTCTATTGAGTGAAACTTTTAAAATTTCCCAACATACTATTCTAATATCAGGTATAGGAGTAAATACTGGAAAAAATATTTTATTCCCTGAAGAAATTTCCTTAAAGGCAGGTTCCATAGAATTAGAAGGGGACAGACAGAGAGAATTATTATTGAAAGACATACTGGAAACATTTGAAAGAAGTTATAAGCTATTGATTAAATCAGACTTTCAGAAGATCTTAAAAGAATATAAAGAGTATTCTCTAACCCTTAATAAAAATATAGAAATAATTGAACCAGAGGGAATAAGAATTCCTGCCAGAGTTATAGATATAGGTTCATATGGAGAACTCGTTGTAAAAACCTTCAATGGACAAAGAAGAAATATTTATACAGGAGAAGAAATTCTTCAGAAAATAAATGCAGGGGCTTCTTAAGAAACCCCTGCAAACTAAAACCATCTCTTTATGGGAACAATGGAGGAGGAACCTCGGGAGGAGGTCCCGGGGGAAGTGCAATTCCTCCTGGAGGAACTGGTTCCATAGTTGGTACTTCTCTTACCACCTTCTGTTGCCAGTAGGGAGTAGGTTCCTTATAAGCATAACTTGGAGAATATACTGCAATCATCTCGTATTCTCCATCTAATCCCACCTCAAGTCCCAGAACTTCCTCTACTCTCTCCAGAGTCAGGTATACATCTCTTCCATAATACAAAAAAGGTTGTTCCAACATCTTACCATCCACAAATATGGCTTTCACATAGGGATCATAAGAAATAGAGATATGCAATGCCTCACAGATATAACGAAGTGGAACATAAGGCATATAATTTTCATATACCACTGGAACATCCATATCAATTGTTTGCTGATTTATAAAGATGTTCATAGGCTTCAATTCGCCGGCCTGGGCAGAAAAGGTAATAGCCAGTACAATAGCTATAATCCCTAACTGGACCAGTACTATTTTATAATCTTTCACTAATCCTTTCACTCCTTTACTTCTAAGTATCATCACCTCGTATCCCCTAAAACCCGAAGTTAAATGGATCACTGCTATCCGGTGCAGGAGAAGGCGGAGGCGGTGGAGGTGGAGTAGCCGCTGGAGGTGGAGTAGTTACCACCGGAGGCGGCGCTTCCGGACCTTTAACTGGAGGTGGAGGTGTAGGCCCTTCCGGTAGAGGTGGAGGTGTAGCCTCACCCTCAATCTGTTTTTTTATGAAAGCATCATCCTGTAAGAGTGATGGATCAATACCCTGTTTCTCCAATTCAGCTCTTTTGGCATCGAGTTTTGCATTTTCTCTTTCAGAGATCACTTTATTACGCATTCTCTCATAGTACTCAGAAGTACCAATATACCATTTTTCTATGGGATAACCCAGTTCAGCAGGATGCTTTGACCAGACTGCTGCAGAATGATTTTTAGTATCATAAGCCACCTGAGAATTACATACTTTTGCTACACTTCTTAAAGAAACGTAACAGGTAGGCCCCAGGATAACTCTTGTTGTATTCAATTCTTTTCCATTAATGAAAACCTTTCTATTTACCGGATCCCAGACTACTTTTCTTCCAAGAGCATAAGCTACTACACGGACAGGAACAAATACCTCTCTATGAATAGTAAAGAAATATATACTGGGGTTCAGGGGTTTTCCATTAATAAATACGTTTTGAACACTAAACTCTTCTGTATTGCCAAGAAAAAAGTCCGGTTTATTGCTGGGATCATCCCAGGCAGCCATTAATGGAGAAAAACTGGGAAGTAAAAATGTTACTAATAAAAATAAAACAAAACAAAAAGTACTTTTTTTCATTAAATCTCTTCTCTGGCGAAATTTGTGCTCCCAGATACTTCTGAAAGCAACAAATCCAGACTCATCCTCCTTTCTGTCAAAAAACTACCATTAAAAATTTAAATTATACTCGCCCTTCCAATAAATTATTTTCACCTATCACCTCCTGGAACGAAATATCCCCTTCAACGACAACACTGACTGAAAATATATAAGTCTTTATTTATTTTATATAGAAATTCCTTTTAAACTATTCAACAAAAGAAAAAAAACTCCTCTAAAAACTTCAGGAAAAAATTTATAAAAAAACTATCTTCCCATTCTTTATTACTGTTAACACCTGATTGGTACCAAAATAAAAAGGCATATGTGTATAATCTGAAATATCACAGATAAGGAGATCAGCTTTTTTTCCTGTTTCCAGGGAACCAATAAAGTTTTCCCTTTTTAATGCACAGGCGGAATTAATAGTGGAAGCAACTATAGCCTCTTCAGGAGTCATTTTCAGCTTTATACAGGCAAGGGACATAACCATTTGCATGGAATATGTCCAGCAGGATCCTGCATTGTAATCTGTCGCAAGAGCTACAGGAACACCTTTTTCTATCATATCCCTGACAGGAGGGTAACGTTCCATATTTAAGAAAAAAGTGGCACCTGGAAGGATGACAGCTACTACTTTCTCTTCAGCCATACGCTTCATACCTTCAAGAGATATATACTCCAGATGATCTGCAGAAATTGCATTAACCTCTGCTGCGAGCTCTGCTCCGCCAAGATAAGAAAGTTGTTCCGCATGAATCTTCGGTAACAAACCACAGGCTTTCCCTGCAAGTAATATCTCTCTTGCTTCCTCTATACTGAAAGCTTTATCTTCACAGAAAACATCACAAAATTCAGCCAGATCCATTATAGCTGGCAGCATTTCTTCTATAAGAAGTTTTATATATCCTTTCCGATCATATAAATATTCCTCCGGAACAAGATGAGCACCAAGAAATGTAGGAACAATATCTATCACATGATTTATTGCAAGCTCTCTAATTATTTCCAGAGACTTTAATTCATTTTCAGTATTAAGTCCATAACCACTCTTGGTTTCAAGAGTAGTTGTTCCATGTCTTAACATAGCATGGAGAATATGTTCTGCCTTTTCCAAAAGGTCAGACTTTGCTGCCCTTCTGGTTGCTGATACAGTAAAATGTATACCTCCCCCTGCCTGCTGAATTTCCTGATAAGTTTTCCCCTGAAGTCTCATATTTATCTCTTCTATACGACTTCCCCCAAAAACCACATGGGTATGAGGATCTACAAAGCCAGGTAATACAATCTTTCCTCTGGCAGAAAGCCTTTTACCTCCTTCTTTCAGGGTTACAAGAGATAAAACTTCTTCTGTCTTTCCGGTAGCTACTATCCTGCCTGTTTCGCTATCTACAGCAATAGAGCCATCTTCTATAATGCCAAGATCATTTATTACTGGAACTAAAACAGGTTTATCTTTTAAAGTTTTTAGAGTCAGTAATTGAGAAGCATGTTCTATTATTAAATCGGCAAAAAGTTGGGTCATAAAAAAATACCTCCTTTGTTAAATGGTGAGAGGTGAGAGGTAACAGGCGGTGGGTATAATAAGTTAAGAGTTGATAATTGAAAGTTTAAAATTGAAAATTAACAAACCCTCAACACTTCTCAATTTTTTCACTTTGCACTTCTCACTACACAATTATATCAAAAAAATATACAAAAGGCATGTAATCTCTAAAAATATTACCTTTCTGAAGGAAAACTTGATTCCACGAAGAAAGAATACAGGTTTTCAATTTTGATTTAAGGAGTTTTTTTTAAGTGAATAATAAAAAAATTATTATACCTATTTTTTTTATAATATTAATATTTTTAATATATCCATCTATATCTTTATCTAAAACTGATTACAGAGAAGAATATGATACAGCTATTAATAAATATTACGAGTTACTTGCTATAGCACGATCCTCGGGTTATAATACGACAGAAGCAGAAGCTTTGAGAGAACAGGCAAAAGTGACGGAACAGGGAGGATTTTACAGGGCTGCCTTAATATTGATGGAACATGCCATTAAATTACTGGAGGAAAAATTAGAAGGGAAACCTGATTTCGTATTACCTACCAAAACCCCTGTTCCCTCAGTTAAACCAACACAATACCCGATATCTACAAAAAAACCCCTTCAAACTTCTACTCCTACCTGGAGACCAACACAGACTCCTGAAGCGACAGAAAAACCAGCTCTTGTTCCAACACAGACTCCTAAAGCGACAGAAAAACCAGCTCTTGTTCCAACACAGACTCCTGAAGCGACAGAAAAACCAGCTTTTGTTCCAACACAGACTCCTGAAGCGACAGAAAAACCAGCTTTTGTTCCAACACAGACTCCTGAAGCGACAGAAAAACCAGCTCTTGTTCCAACACAGACTCCCGGGCATCAAGACATATATACTCCAACTCCTGAAACTCTTTCAAACAGTTTTGAAAGAAATGAAGGCTATCCCTTTGGTATAAATACTGCACATCAGCCTATATTTAACGAATTACTACCATATTATAAGAAGACTAATGCAAAATGGATACTAATTAATGGATTAGTATGGGCTAAAAGAAAGCCACCTGACTGGACTAAAATAGATGAACAGGTAAACCTGCTTTATAATAATGGTTTCTCCGTTATAATGGAAATAAATATATTACCCACTTCAGATGGTACAGCTTCAGAGTTTCCATCAGATATAGAAGACTACAGTAAATTTATCTTTCGTTCCGTAGCCCGTTATGATGGAGATGGAGATTATAATAACGACGGAATAATAGATGGGCCTCCAATGCCAAAAATTAACTACTGGAAGATATTAAATGAACCAGATCTGAATAGATTCTGGGCAGATACACCGGCAAATTATGCTAAAGTAGTTAAACTATCGGCCGAAAATGCACATAAAGCAAATCCTATGGCAAAAATAATTTTTGGAGGCATCTCCAATAAAAATACCATTCTTGGTGAAAAAATAAATACAGGTTTTCTTGAAAATCTATTCAAATTTACTTTTCCCGATGGGAAAAAAGTTCAGGATTATCTGGATTATATGAGTTTTCACTATCATGGCAATTCTAAGGGTTTCAGTGATTTTATGGAAGCTCAAACAGGTATAATGAAAAAATATAATGTAAAAAAACCTTTCATGATAACAGAACTGGGTTGTCCTGGAGGAGTAAACTTCAGCTTTGAGGATGGGAATTTTCTTTCTGCACCATTGAATAATCAGGCCATAGAAATAGTCAAAATGCATACACTGGCTTTTTCTTTAGGAGCTGAAAAAGTTTTCTATTATTCTATTTCAGATCAGAAAAAACAATTAAAAGAATCTTCCAATGACACAATCTTTGTATCTGAAGAATCAGTAGAGAATATTTATTTACATGATCTATTATCCTATTATGGTCTATTTTATTTTGACTTTGAACCAAAACCATCTATGGCGTGCTATAAATTTATGGCAGAAAAACTAAAAAATAGAAAAGTAAGCCATGAAATTTTAGGACTGGCAGAAGGAGTCAGATGTTTTGTTTTCATAAAAAATAAAAAATTTTCTACTACAACAGATGAACCATTATATATAATATGGAATGAAACAGGTGAAAAACAAATATCTATGAAACTGCCCTGGAAAAAAGCAAATTTGAGCAGTTTTATTCTTATTAAAGGAGATGAAGTATATACCAGTGAATTAGAAGCAACAACAAATGGAACATTCGATATACATCTGGTAAAGGAACCAATATTACTTGAATTTTCTCCCTGAAAGGGTTCTTTGAAAATTTTGTTCTGAAAGCAGAGGAAAACTCTGATTATTATATGTTATAGAAAAAGGAATTTAAAATATGTTATAGAAATTTATAATAAATTTAAAAAACAAAAGAGGTGTATAGTGTGACTTGTTCAAAATGTAAAACAGAAAATGAAGAAATCCATAAATATTGTTATCAGTGCGGCATTTCCCTCAAAGAAGACATAATAGATGAACTTTTAGAAACACGTCTGACAGAGGAAGAGGCCAATCACTTATTAAGATTTTCATATGTATTTGAAATAAACAATCTCATAGATGAAGCTATAGAAGCCTGTACAGCAATTACTGAAATACATCCGGAATGGGCTGATGTACATTTCAAACTGGGTAGATCTTATGAAGCCAGAGGATTCCACGGTAAAGCTATAGCAGAATATAGAAAAGCCATAAGCATTAATGAAAACTATATAGATGCTCATAGATGTTTAGGAGAACTCTATAGTGACGAAGGATTTTATAATGAAGCTATAGAACAATTTAATATAGTCCTCAATACAAAAATAAAATTTGATTATGCAGATATATATAATTATAAAGGTTTGGCTTTAGAAAAACTCGGGAAAATAGATGAATCTATAGAAGAATATAAAAAAGCTTTAGAGATAAATCCCGATTACAATGAAGCCAATTATAACATAGCAAAGCTTTATCAGAAGAAAAAATTCTTCGATTTAGCCTTTGAACATATAAGTAAAGCCATAAAAGGAGCTCCCAGAGACAGTAGATTTACAAAATTAGAAGAAGCTGTCAAACAGAGATTAACATAATATATTGAGGGGAAAAATCCTATGCTGCAAAGAGATCCTTATAAAATTATAGAGGTAGCACCTTTATCCTCAGAAAATGAAATTAACAAAGCTTACCGTAAAAAGCTAAAGAATTATCAGGGTGAGGTAACACCAACACCACAGACAGAAGCAAAATTAAAAGAAATTAATGAAGCATATAGTCTTTTGAGTGATCCTGAACAGAGAAAACAATATGATAGTTCTACTCAATTTCAACTCAGAAGAGTCAGGAAGATCCATGAGAAAACTACAAAAAAATTATCTGCAGAACTTAGAACAGAAAAAGGAAAACCCACTTATATAGAATCCAGTTCATTACTGGACCGAATAAAATCTTTTTTCAATAAACCCAAGAAACAGGAAATTTCTATACCATATAATCCAAAAGAAGCAGATATGCATTTTGCTCTTGGAATATCACTCTGTGATAATATAAAATTTATTGAACAGGCACCAAATGAATTTAAAAAAGCAATACAATATAATCCAAATCATATAGAAGCACATTATAATACTGGTATAGTGTATTATAAAACAGGGCAGTTTGAAGAAGCTCTGGTAAGTTTTCAAAGAGTACTTAATATAGATAGAAATGATAAAAGCGCCCTTAGTATGATAGAGCTACTTAAAGAAGATTAATAGCTATCAGCCCCATATATCCAGAGTTGAAAGCTGAAAGCTGAAAGCTTATATATATGAAATGTTTCCTTGTAAGTCTTGGATGTCCCAAAAATCTGGTTGATTCTGAAATTATGCTTGCTTTACTCGTGAAAGAAGGATATAACCTTACATATTCGGAAGAGGAAGCAGAGATAATAATAGTAAATACCTGTGGTTTTATTGAAAGTGCAAAAGCGGAATCTATAGAAACAATCCTCGAAATGGCTATGTTGAAAAAAACCGGTTCCTGTAGAGCACTTGTAGTTACAGGTTGCCTCTCTCAGAGATATTCAAAGGATCTGAAAGCTGAAATACCTGAAGTGGATGCTTTTATAGGAACGGGAGAATTCCACCGTATAACAGAGGTTCTGGAAAAGCTAAAAAAGAAGAAAAAAATAGAACTCGTATCAGATCCGGAATATATATGGATACCTGATATACCAAGACTGATAACGACTCCTTTTTTCTATGCCTATCTAAAAATTGCCGAAGGATGCAGCCATAAATGCAGTTTTTGCATTATACCGGAATTAAGAGGAAAATATAGAAGCAGACCAATGGAAGATATAATAAAAGAAGCTCAAATGCTTGCAGAACAGGGTGTAAAAGAAATTATTATTATCGCTCAGGATCCTACTATTTACGGACGTGATCTTCCAACTAAATCCAGGCTTATAAATCTTCTGAAAAAAATCGAAAAAATAGAAGGTATAAAATGGATAAGACTACTCTACCTTTATCCTGATTCAATTTCTAATGATCTCCTGACTTTCATAAAAGAATCCGATAAAATATGTAATTATATAGATCTCCCATTACAGCACTGTGAAAGTATCATATTAAAAGCCATGGGCAGACAGGGAAATAAAGATTCCTTTTTAAGATTGATAGAAAATATAAGAAATAAAGTACCTCATGTTACTCTCAGAACTTCTTTAATAATAGGCTTTCCCGGCGAAACAGAAGAAGAATTTGTGTCTCTTCTGGATTTTATTGAAAAAGTCAGGTTCGACCGTCTCGGAGCTTTTGAATATTCTAAAGAAGAAGGAACAAAAGCCGCAACACTTAAAGAACAGATAAAGAAAAAAACAAAAAAAGAAAGATTGCATCGACTTATGACGTTACAACAAAAGATTTCTCTCGAAAAGAATAAATCTCTTATAGGTACTGTCCAGGAAGTAATAGTGGAAAAAATTATAACTAAAGGCACTTATAAAACTATAGGGAGAACAAAAAGAGATGCTCCTGATATAGATGGTTCAATTTATCTTCAAGCTTCCGAAGTACTGCCGGGAGATATAGTAAAAGCTAAAATTACAAAGGCAAAAGAGTATGATCTGATAGGAGAAATAGTTAGTAAATAAACGTGAGACGTGAAAGAGTGAAAAGAAAGGCGAAAAGGGAAGTATAATACGTACATACCGGGCATCCAACACCGATTACTTATACGAAAGGAGCGAATAATTATGGGAGAGTTATTTCAGCAAATGATGACAAGCGTTATAAATGGTGAAACTGAAGGTGCAGAAAAACTGGCAAAAGAAGCCATATCGAAAGGTCTATCCCCTCTTGATTGCATAAATCATGGTTTTGTAGCAGGTCTTAATTATGTGGGAGAACAATTCAGTATAGGAGAGATGTTTGTCCCTGATCTGGTTCTGGCAAGCGAGGTAATGAAATCTGCCATAGCCATACTGGAACCTGAAATAGTAAAACAGGGAGTAAAAAGAGAATCACTGGGCAAGATTGTACTGGGAACTGTGGAAGGAGATATACATGACATTGGTAAGTCTCTTGTAGGCACTATGCTTTCAGCAAGCGGGTTTCAGGTATATGATCTGGGTGTGGATGTATCTGTAGAAAGCTTTGTAGAAAAAGCCAGGGAAGTGAATGCTCATATTGTAGGGTTGAGTACACTTCTTACCACTACTATGTACAGGCAGAAGGAAGTTATAGACAGACTTACTTCTCTTGGTCTGAGGCCCGGTGTTAAAGTAATAATAGGGGGAGCCCCTGTTACCGGGAGCTGGGCAGAAGAAATAGGAGCAGATGGCTACAGTGAAGATGCTATGGGAGCAGTAAATCTGGCAAAAAAACTCCTGGGAGGCTAATTATGAAAAATATCAAATCTATCACAAATCCACGTATCAGTTTGATGAGTGTCAAAAAGTAGATCCTGTAGATACCGTAGAAAAGTATAGACTTTCCTATTGTTCCAGACAGCATAAAGTCGCCATATTTCCAGATTTAGATATTAAATTAACATTAATAATTTCAGGTGTATATTCTATAAAAGAAAAGCTGAATCCTTCTATTTATGCTATAATGTAAATAGTAATAACTTCTGAGAGGAGATGGATGACATTATTATGACAGAGGCACTTTCAAAAGTATTTGCTCTGGCTACAAAACTTCCGGAAGAATTACAGAATGATATTGCGAAGCAATTGATGGAAGACATAGAGGGTGAACTACAATGGGATAATACTCTGGCCAGATCTCAGGATCAACTTGCAAAATTAGCTAATCAGGCATTGGAAGAATTTAAAGCCGGTCGTACCAGGAAGATTGGATTTGACGATTTATGAATTCACATGTGACCGATGATTTTATTGCCTGTTTTCACAAATTATCCAGAAATATTCAGCGAAGAGCCAAAAAAAGTTATAAACTCTGGAAACAAAATTTAAATCATTCGGGCTTAGACTTCAAAAAGGTTCACACTACAAAACCCATTTATTCCGTTCGGATTAGCATTGGTTGGAGAGCACTGGGAATAATGGAAGGCAATAATATAATATGGTTTTGGATTGGCCCACATCAGGAATATGACAGATTGCTGAAACAATTGTGACAGAGCTTCAAAAAAGTCTGATTGAATAATATTAAACATTACCAGTATATTAGAAAGTCACTGTAATCCTGGAAAATTAACATTTTGTTAACAATATAATCTTGCAAAATTAAACTTTACATTTAGTATACTTTAGAGTATAATACTTTAGAGTATACTAAATCGAGGCATTCATCTCCACCTGATTGCTTCGTTATACTTCCCAATATAGAGGGAGAATTCTGAGGTCTTTTAGTTAAATGTTTATAAATAGGCTACAAGAACTGGAAGTATTGGAAAAATTTTATAAATCCAGCGAATCTCAGTTTTTAATTATCTATGGGAGAAGGAGAATCGGTAAAACTGAATTATTAAAATATTTTGCCAGAGACAAGAAACATCTCTTCTATTCTGCTGACCTCTCTTCAGAACAGGAACAATTAAGGCAGTTTACAGAAAAACTATATAGCCTTACAGGGGATGCATTTCTAAAAAATCACTCCTTCCCGGGATGGGAAAATTTACTGAATTATTTATTTGATCATGTGGTAAAAAAAATCCCTTTAATAATCTTTGATGAATTTCCTTATCTCTGTATGAGCAATAAGGCTTTACCTTCGATTTTACAAAAAATATGGGATGAAAAAGGTAAAGATAGCGGGGTATTCCTCGTACTATGCGGATCCTATATGAGTTTTATGGAAAAAGAAGTATTGAGCAGTAAAAGTCCCCTTTATGGAAGAAGAACAGGTCAGATGATCCTTCAACCATTCAGATATAAAGTATTAAAAGAATTTTTTCCGCTATATACAGAGGAAGAACAGGTAATGGTCTATTCTATAGGAGGCGGGACTCCTGCTTATTTAAGAAGATTTAATGACAGGTATTCCATTTCGGAAAATGTAAAAGAACAGATACTGGCTAAAAATTCTTTACTTTATAAAGAGCCAAGATTCTTATTGATGGAAGAACTGAGAGAACCTTCTATTTATTTCTCCATATTGAAAGCTATCGCATCCGGAAAGACCAGATTAAATGAAATTTCTCAGGAAACAGGACTGGAAGACAGGCATAAAGTGAATAAATATCTTACTGTATTAAGGGAATTAAACATAATAAAAAGAGAAGTTCCTGTTACAGAGGAAAAACCTGACAGATCCAGAAAGGGAATTTATTTACTGGAAGATCCATTTTTCCGTTTCTGGTTTCGATTTGTTTATCCGAACCTGAGCTATCTGGAAGAAGATGAAATAGATTATGTATGGGAGAAAAAAATTAATCCTTATCTCAACGATTTTACAGGTTTTATTTTTGAAGATATTTGCAGGCAGAAATTAATAGAGCTAAATAAAATAGACATGTTACCTTTTAAAGCTGAAAAAATTGGCCGCTGGTGGGATGGAAAAGAAGAAATTGATATAATGGCAACAGGAGAAAAAGGAGAATATCTGTTCTGTGAATGTAAATGGTCTGTTAAACATGTGGGAGTAAGTGTTTATGAGAAATTACAGGAAAAAAGTAACAGGATTTCAGAGAACAGGAAAAAATATTTATGTTTCTTTTCCAGAAGCGGCTTCAGTGATGAATTAAAGAAATTAAGCAGAGATATGGGAAATATTTATCTCTTCGATTACTATTAAGTTTTTAAGAAAAATCTTTTATAGACTGCAATTTTCTCCTCTGGTACACTTCTTATTGAGGATGAAAATTAAATATCCTGAAAATATATTATCATAAAATATATGAAGAAAACCATTACGTCTTACGAATTATCTTGAAAATGTCACATTAGAAGTTTGTATATAGAAAAAAATCAAAAATCATAAGAATAGTAAATATGTAAATTTACACTTTTTGCAAATTCCTTAACTTTTGAATTACTTACAGACCTTGTTACCAGGACAGGAAATATTTCTTCTTTAAATACATCTTTTAAAGTCTCTATTCTTTTTCTTATAAATGATTTTATATCATTCTCAGAAAGGACTGTTTTACTCTCACCTATTATGATTATGTCTTTACCTCCTCTTTTGCCTTTCCCAAAGATATTAACCTCAAATTCTCTCTCTTTATTATCTTTTACATAATCTCTTATCAGTCTACCTTCTATAGTAATATTGAAATCTCTTTTCAATAATGCCGGTAATGCTTTATATGCTTTATCTTCCAGATTGTATCCAATACTCTGGGCTATACCTCCCATTTGCCTTTTAGTATCATCGTGTTCCTTAACAAGTTTAGTTAGAGTTTCTGCCAGTTCTGTAACCTTATCTTCTGTCCTTTTCTGGGCTTCTGCCAGTTCTGTAACCTTATCTTCTGTCCTTTTCTGGGCTTCTGCCAGTTCTGTAACCTTATCTTCTGTCCTTTTCTGGGCTTCTGCCAGTGCTTTCTGTCCTGTTGTTAGTTCCCCTACTTTTATACTTAAATCCTTAACTATATCTTTTAACTCATTAAATTCTGTTTTTGTAACAGTATTCTGTATCTCTTCATACATATAGCTCATCATTTCAACTATTTTTTTTGCTGATTTACTATCCATAGTCTCACTTAATTCTTCGTACATTTTCATAGTGTTTATCATTTCTATCACCTCCTTTAAGGCTATTATAAATTATTAAGTCAATAATAGCAATAAAAAATTTGACCAGGATTACAATTTTCTATACTTTTACATATAAAAAGCTGCAAAAGTATAGTAAATTATTTAACCTGAAAGATAAAACTCAAAGGCTGATTGAAAAATCCCGGGATGCGATAGAAGCGGCAGAAATATTATTACAGGCAAAAAAGAACAATCTTGCTGCAGGCAGAGTTTATTATGCCATGTTTTATCTGGCAGAAGCATTACTTTATGAAAAAGGATATGAATTTCATAAACACAGCGGCTTATAAAGAACTGACCTCATATAATTCAGCCGTAAATTTTCCAGAAGGATTTATTTTTTCATTTAAAACATCTTCTATAATTCGTGCTGTTTTTAGAGGGATTACTTCCTGACCGCATTCTTTACAGACATATATCGTTAATTCTGAGATAATAACAGGTTCATTGTTACGATGAAAGAGTTTTTCCATTTTTCTTTCTTCCATAAGTAGCTCACATCCATTGGGGCATAACATAAAAGTTCACCTCCTGTTTGCTGTGATAATAAAGGCAGGAAAAGAATCTTTTACAACAACTACAATATTACCTTTGGAAATTGTATATTTACTGAATTTACCTTCAGATCTTTCATCTTTTTCTTTTTTGTTAATTATACCGGTCATAATTGTATCCAATACCTGATCTATTGATATTCCATTCTCCCACATTCTTTGAATAAAATGGGGGCTAAAGGTAATTTCTTCAGAATTAATATCCTTATAAATTGTATTTATCGACATTGTTACACCGTTTATGGCAAATCAAATTTACCTGCTTAATTTCAGTATACAAATTGTTCCAATGAAAATCAAGGAAAAAATGAGCGAAAATAAATAAAAAACCTGTATACTCATTTCTACCAGTTACACATAAGGCATGGCATGGTAAGGTCTTCCCCGTCCATAATATCTGCAAATACTTCAGAAAGGGGTTTATTCGGGGCATTTTTCTTCTCTCTCTTCAGGGCTTCCTCATAATCTGCTATTACCCTGTCTTTTCTTTTAATAAGATCAGTAAGGCTTTCCGTATCAGCCCATGTATAAATCCGGCTGTCACTGTGTTCTTTTTCATATTTCACCGCTTCGGCAAATAAATCAGGATGAATTTCTGATAGTTTAACCCATTCATATTTCCTCTGGAAGAAACAGAAGAAACAGCCTGAACGGCTCCGCCATCTGTAATAATCCGGAAGTCCTATGCCGCTTTCTTCAAGAAGACGGTAAATATCTGCTTTTACAAGTCCTCTTTCTTTAAAAGGAAAAACAGGTTTTATATTGGGTTTTGTCGATACATATCCGCTTCTGTCTTCATCGGCACGGATTCCGACATAGCTTACTGCTTCATCATCACCTATGAATTTTTCAAGAGGTTCTATCTTTAATTTCCTGGTGCACCACCTGGTTCTGGGGGACGGAAGGTAACCGCCGTACATATCGAGCCAGAAATCAAATCCCCTTTCAGAACTCAGATAATTAATCTTCAGTCCGAATCGCGCTTTTATCCTTTCCAGATATTCATAGGTTTCAGACAGTTCTTTCTGAGTATCACAGAAGAAATATTCCATATCAGGGATTTCCTTATGTAAAAGAACTGCAAGAGCAGTGCTGTCTTTCCCGCCTGACAGGCCCATTATATGACGGACTTTTTTCTCTGGCATATTTACACCTGAACTTTCAGGGGAATTTTTTCAGTGTAAGAAATACTTTCTGTATATAAGAATTCCGGGCATAGATCTAAACCATTATCCCATTGAATGGTATCAAAACTTACGTGAACACTGTTAAATAAAGATATATCTTTAAGTTGCTTGAACAGACCTTTATTTAAACATGGTTTCATATCGAAAATTCTCTTTTCGTTATTTTCAAAAGTCAGCAATAACTCATAATCAGGTAATGGTTGCACTTCTTTGACTCCTGAATACATAATATCTTCTCCCTTATTTTAAAGGTTCAATCTTAAAAGGCATTTCACCATTTGATGCCAGTTGCCAGTTGGCAAGCAATTCATCTTTATGTAATTCTGCCCAGGCCATAACCAGTTTAGATTGTTTGCCTGGAAGAGTTCCATCGGTAATTTCACATGTATTTATATCTACAATTACTTTGTATTTCTGGTAATAGGCATGAAAATGAGGAGGATTATGTTCAGATGGAGCACATTACATTCTGATTATAATTCCATAGAACATACTTATAGTTGGCACTAATTTTCATCCTTTTCTATGAATATATTTCATAACTTCCTTAATAATAATATACAAAATTACTTTAAAAAACAAGTAAAAAACTTACAAAAAATATTTTCGAAGAATTTATTATTATACTGATTTTAATATTTTCTCGGCCAGCCCTGCTATGAGCGTTTGATGCAACTGTTTATTCCCTCCGGTTTTCTTAAGAATTTCCTCAATAATATTATCTGCATCTTTCTTATATTTCTCTTCAATCCACACCATCTGATTGACTTCTGTCCCGTCAGGCCTTGTGAGAGTAATTCTTCTCACATCAAAACCGTCTCCAGGAGAATAATTTTTCTGTAAAGCTTCCAGATTGATGAATTTCCTGGAAAGATGGGCCAGGTTATTTTCAAAAACAAGAAGATCTTCGTCAGACCAGGAAGAAGCCGGCTTATCTGAAATGACCATAACGAGTCCTTCAAGCCAGCCCTTTTCGTCCTGATTATCATCCATAGCAGCAAAGACCACTCTTGTTAAATGTCTTTCCACACATTTATCCTGAAGGAATCTAGCTCTCATGGGAAACCTTTGTTTGAGTTCACTGCTTTCTATACTGAAAGCATTGCAGATATATTGCCGGCACTCGGAAATAAGCTTTTCGTATGCAGTATTTAGCTCCTGAATCGTTTTAACCAGTTTATCTTTAAAAGATTTTATTTTTTCTTCTTCCAGATTTTCATCTATAGCCGGAAATCCGAGGGCTTTCGGTATTTCCACAAAGATGAGGTTATCCGGTTCTTTTGAAGATAAAAGGGCGTTTCTCAGGGCAATAGCTTCATGGGAAAGATTTTTCTTTGTGTTTCTGGTATAGGCAGGGAGGTTAATTGCAAATTTTACAGGGAATTTATTGATATTTATCGAATAAAATAATCCTGTGAACAGGCTATAAAAATATACAAAAATAGTTTTTAAAAGAAAAGGCTAAAATGAAGTTATTTGATTTTTTACCTCAAAACTTATTT
>JAKJGF010000171.1 GCA_022704525.1 Bacillota bacterium
GGATTATTACAATAAATCCCTGGAGATAAGAATAAAAACAGGAGATCTCCAGGGTGAGGGAAATGATTTAAGTAATATGGGAAATGTCTATTCCAGTTCAGGAGATTACCAGAAAGCACTGGAGTATTACAAGAAAGCTCTTGAGAAAAGAAGAACAATCGGGGATAAAAAGGGTGAAGCTGTTGCTTTAAATAATATTGCCGGCCTTTTTGTTTATTCAGATGATTACTCTAAAGCTCTCGAATATTTTAATCAATCTATGGATATTAATAAAAGTGCAGGTATTCCCTGTGATGTGCAGGAAGAAAATATAGGAGAGGTTTATCTTCTAAAGGGGGATCTTGAAAAAGCTTATGAAAAATTCAGTAAATTAAATGATTCCATAATACTGGGAAGATATTATTTAAAGAAGAAAGAATACGGTAAAGCAAAAGTTCAGTTCAGTAAAGAACTTTCGGTTTATGAGAAAAAGAGACAGGCTGATTATTTACTCGCAGTTTATATAGGGCTTGGCCTGTCGGAAGAGGGTGTAAAAAACTATGAGGAAGGGAAAAAATATTATCTTAAAGCAGTTGAACTTATTGAACATCAGAGAGAACTTCTTTCTCAGACTCAGAGGAAAAATTTCTTTGAAGGTAAAGTTCTTGGTTTCAGTCGTCTCACCCCCTATGAAGGACTCGTAAGGATATATCATTACCTTAACCTTGACAGTGAGGGATTCTTATATGGAGAAAGCACAAAAGCAAGGGTTTTCTCTGAAGAAATGGGAAGAAAATCCGAAGGAACAGAATATAAACTGCCTTCAGATATTACTAAAAAGGAAAGAGACCTGATACAGGACATAGCTTCCGTATATAAACAGATTGACAGTGCCTATGAGAATAATAACCAGGAGAAAATAAAGGAATTAGAGGCAGAGTTAAAACAGCTTAAAAGTGAAGAGGAAACCTTTATTTCCTCTCTTCGGAAAGACTATCCCGAATATGCCTCTATAATGTATCCAAAGCCACTGAAGGCAGAAGAGATTAATTTAAAAGACGGAGAATTACTGATAGAATATGAGGTTACAGAGAGTAATACCTTTGCCTGGCTTGTAAGAAAAGGAAAACTCCTGAAGACCTTTGATATACAGATAGACAGGGAAGACCTGGAAGATTTAGTTAAGGAATACAGAACCTGTTTTGAAAATGTAACCGAAGAGTCCGATCTTGGAGATTTTAAGCCGGAGAAAGGCAAAAAACTCTATGAACTTTTATTAAAAGATATCCTCTCTGAAGCAGGAAAAGATAAGATAATAATAATACCTGACGGGATACTCGGCATATTACCCTTTGAGGGACTGGTTATGGAAATGCCACAGAATGTGCAGATGAAAGAAGGTAAATACGGCCCCTCCCCTGAAGGTATAACATATGTGGGAGACTCTTATGTTATAAGTTATTATCAATCAGCTTCTGCTCTTACCGTTATGAGGAATTTGAATAAAGGAACTGCAGGGAAGAAGGATTTATTTGCTATGGCTGATCCTGTTTTCAGTGTTACAGATGAAAGACTTACAGGGGTTATGCAGGCCAATACTTTAAATCAATTTCAACTTGCTCGGATGGATGCTATAATAAATCAGGGTTTTGTAAGTTTTAACAGACTCGCCTTCACAGGAGAGATGGTAAAAGATTTAGGTAAGAAGTTTTCATCTGGATTGGATTCTTATACAGGTGTTGATGCCAGTGAGAAGACAGTAAAGAGTAAAAAACTGAATGAATACAGATATATTCTCTTTGCAACCCATGGAATACTGGATAAGGATGTGCCTTATATAAAAGAACCTGCTCTTGTATTAAGTCAGGTTCAGACAGAAGATGAAGACGGTTTTCTTACAATGGGAGAAGTAATGAATATGAATATGGGAGCTGATGTGGCAATTTTATCAGCCTGTAAGACCGGACTTGGTAAAAACATAAGTGGAGAAGGTATAATGGGTATGGGAAGAGCCTTCCAGTACGCTGGAGTAAGAGGTGTATTAATGAGTCTCTGGAGTGTGGAAGAGAGATCGACCAATATGATGATAGAGAAGTATTTAGAGAGTTTGAAGGAAGGAAAGGGTAACAGGGAAGCCCTTCAGGAAGCCCGTAATTATATAAGAAAAGAAGGCTATACCCATCCTTTCTACTGGGCGCCTTTTGTTCTGGTGGGGGAGTGAATTGAAGTTAATTTTTTGGCTTTTATCCTGTTTCGATGCCTTGCCAGTTAAAATTTTTATATTATAATTAAGGTGTAATTTATCCGAAAGAGTGGTTTATATTGATTAAAGATAACTCTAAAAAAACGTTTCTTGATTCTTTATGGAGTTTTTTCACTTCTATTAAGGTGGCAGTTATATTTATACTGTTACTGGCAGTCATCGCTATTCTGGGTACTATTATACAACAACAGATGCCGATGGAATTTTATCAAAAAATTTATTCCCCTCTTATGTATAAAATTGTAATTACTCTGGGATTAAATGATCTATATAATTCTTTTATATTCAGACTCTTATTAATGTTTATAGGTATAAATATAACAGTCTGTACTATAGAACATTTCAACAAAAGACTTATGACGGGCAACTTTAAAATCTGTCTTCCTTTTGATGCTTATAAGAGCAATAAATATATAAATTTTTCCATTTCTCTTACCTTTGAGAAGGCTCTGGAAAAAGTAATAAATTATCTTAAAAGTAAACATTTTCATGTAAGTTATGAAAAAGAGAATAATGAGAATATATATGTTTATGGTGAAAAAGGCAGAATAAAAGGATGGGGATCTTTTCTTGTTCATACAGGCCTTTTGATAATATTTCTGGGGGCCCTTTATGGTGGACTCACAGGATTTAAAGATATGGCATTTCTAATGGAAACAGGGGAGAATAAATATTTTGAGAAACATAATAATTTTTATGTAAAACTCAAAGAGTTTCGTATTGAAGCAGATGAAAATAGACGCATAAAGGATTTCTTTAGTGATCTGGAGATCTTTGAAGATAATATGAAAATTCTTGAAGAGACTATAGAAGTCAATGATCCTCTTCAATATAAAGGTGTTGTATTTTATCAGTCCAGCTGGGGTATGGCAGGTTTGCAATTTCTTGTGACCCAGCCTGATGGAAAAGAAGAAGTTTATCATGTGCCTTTTGATGAAACAGATTCTATTAATCCTGGACAAAGTTTTTTTGTTCTTGAAAACCGTTGGATTGTAAAAGTGGGAGATTTTTATCCTGATATTGCTTTTAAAGGAGATAGTCCTGAAAATCTTTCATCTCTTCCTTTAAATCCTGCTGTTTCTCTCCAGATAAGTACAGATTTTATGGAAAAACATATGTCAGGTAAAGAACCTGAGTGGAAAAATCTCGGATGGCTATATAAGGATCACCCCGAAGCAGAATATGAGAGATATAAATTCAGATTTGATAAATTAATAAAATACAGTGTCCTTCAGGTTAAAAAAGATCCAGGTATCCCCATAGTATATTTCGGTTGTTTTCTTTTGGTGGCAGGTATGCCTCTGGCCTTTTATATCTCCAGAAAAATTATAAGGATATGTCTTGTAAAGAAATCTGACGAAAAAACTTTGATTTATATGGGATTTACCGGTAAAGAAGAAGAGATGGATGAACTGAAACAGATGGAGAAGGATCTGATAAATTTATAAATAGAGAGGAAAAATTTTATGTCTCAATTGAGTAATATGGAAATAACGTCTTTTTACATATTGAGGGCACTGTTCTTTGTAAGTTTTTTTGCTTATATTTTCTATATGGTTTTCGGAAAAAATAAGATAGTATCTTATATTGCCACAGGTTTTTTAAGCCTTGCTTTTCTGTCTCTTACCTTTAATCTTTTGATAAGAACATATGCAGCAGGGAGGGCACCTTTTTCCAATCTTTATGAATCTCTTATTTCTTTTGTGTGGGGATTTGTAGTTATATATCTCATAATAGAACATATATATAAACTGAATATTCTGGGTATATTTGCCTCTGGCTTAAGTATGGCTGCCATACTTTATGCTTCTGTTCTTCCTAAAGAAATAGAACCTCTCATTCCTGCACTTCAGAGTCACTGGTTGATCTTTCATGTTCTATGTTTTGTTTTTGCTTATGGTGCCTTTGCTCTCTCTTTTGGACTGGGTGTATTTTATCTATTTCTGTATTTAAGAAAGAAGAATTTAGGACATCTAAACCCTGTAATTTTAGAAGAACTTATATATAAGATAATAGCTTTTGCCTTTCCCTGGATGACTCTGGGTATAATAACAGGTGCAATATGGGCAGATAAGGCCTGGGGAAGTTACTGGAGCTGGGATCCGAAAGAAACCTGGTCTTTTATTACATGGCTTGTATATGCAGCATTTCTTCATGCCAGATATAATTATAAATGGAAAGGCACTATAACAGCCATACTGGCTATTGCAGGTTTTGCTGTTGTAATGTTTACATATTTTGGAGTTAATTTTCTTTTATCAGGTCTCCATAGTTATGCAAAATAAATTATATATAAGTATGGAGTCCACCCAGAAGATAATTTACACCCAGAAATGTAATGATTAAACTTATCTCAAAAAACAGGGTTTCTAATTTTTCCATTACTTTTCTCCAGTATTTTTAAGATCGAAAAGTTCACTTATTAATTCGGTTGTAGTTAAAAGGGTTTTACCATTGGACATATTGCTTTTCAGTTTTATTATAGGATTATGAAGGAGTTTATTTATTATTTTCTCTGTTGTATAGTCTATAAGCTGAATATCCTCAGGAGATAAATGAGAAAGTTTTTTAAAGACACTCTTTAATTCTTCTCTCCTTATTTCTTCTGCTTTTTCTTTCAGTGATTTTATAAGTGGTGCTGTTTGTATGGAACTTGCCCGGGACAGGTATTTCTTCTTTTCCTCTCTTATTATTTCTTTAACTTTCCCTATTTCTTCTTTTCTTTCCTCCAGGTTATTTTTCATTACTTTTTCAAGATCATCTATATCATAAAGAAATACATGGGGCAGGTTATTTATAGATGGCTCTATATCCCTGGGAACAGCAATATCTATAAGGAAAAGAGGTTTTTCTTTTCTTGCTCTCAGTATTTTCCTTACAGTATCATAATGGATTACATAATGAGGAGCCCCTGTTGAACTTATGACTATATCTGCCTTTATGAGATATTCTTCCAATTGATCGAACTTAATAGCTTTTCCCTGAAATTTTTTTGCCATTTCTACAGCTTTTTCATAGGTTTTATTTGCTACAATAACATGTTTGAGTCCGTAATGGGATAATTGTTTTGCAGTAAGTTCACCCATTTTACCTGCTCCAACTATTACAGCAAATTTATTCGAAAGATCCTCGAAGATCATCTTTGCAAAGACTACTGCTACATAACTGACAGAAGAGGCTCCAGTAGATATCTTTGTCTCTGTTCTGGCTCTTTTTCCACAGGTTATAGAGAATCGAAAAAGCTGGCAGAGATTTGGTCCTATACTCTGAATTTCTCTTGCCAGTTCAAAGGATGTTTTTATCTGTCCCAGTATCTGCCCTTCACCTGTGATCATTGAATCTATTCCGCTTGCTACGGAGAAAAGATGTTCTATAGCCTCTTCATTTTTCATAAAATAAAGATGATCTCTGAATTCTTCTATTTTTAATCCTTTTTTTTCTGATAGATGATGGAGAATTCTTTCTTTTGCACAGGTCTCTTCCTTTGAGAAAAAATAGAATTCCGTTCTGTTACAAGTTGAAAGGAGAACATTTTCTTCCAGAAGGGTGTCTTCTTTTAAAAACAGAAGAAAATCCCTCTGTTCATTTGAAGAAAAGCTCAGTTTTTCTCTTAATTCTACAGGACAGGTCTTATGATTGACCCCTGAAACCATGATCATTGATTATTATCACTGCCAGTCATTTATTCTTTACAGGGATTATAACATGGTTTTAATATTTAATGAATATTGGAAAAAATCTTAAAAAATGATATAATAAAAAGGATGATAATTTATGGAAAAAAGAGTAAATAGTTTAGAAAGAGCCGTCAGAGAAATGGCTGAGTTAAATAAAGTGAAAGCTGGGATATTTTCCCATCTTTTATTATTTTAATGTTCATATTTAACAAATTAATTGCGAGGTGTAATAATAATGATGTGTCCCCCTCTTGAAGGTATAAGAGTTCTCGATTTTTCTCGTCTCATAGCAGGTCCTTACTGTACAATGCTTCTTGGAGATATGGGTGCTGAAGTTATAAAGGTTGAACAGCCCGGTAAAGGTGATGACTCAAGGGCTTTTGGCCCTCCCTTTATTAACGGTGAAAGTGTTTATTTTTTCAGTTTTAATCGAAATAAAAAGAGTATAACAATAAATTTGAAAACAGAAGAAGGTAAAGACATTATAAGAGAACTTATTAAAAAATCAGATATTTTAGTGGAAAATTTTAGACCCGGTTATATGGAAAAAATTGGTTTTGGATTTGACGATGTCCATAAACTCAATCCCGGCCTTATCTATACTTCTGTATCAGGTTATGGCCATACAGGGCCTGATAAATTTCGCCCCGGTTATGATGTAGTTGCCCAGGGTATGGGAGGACTTATGAGTTTAACTGGAGATCCTGATGGGCCTCCTTATAAAGTTGGAACATCCCTTGCAGATATTATGGGTGCTATTTATGCCTTTCAGGGAACTCTTCTGGCTCTTATTGCAAGACAGAGAGATGGTAAAGGACAGAGGGTAGATGTATCACTTCTGGATGGTCAGGTTTCACTCCTTACCTATCAGGCAGGTATTTATTTTTCTACAGGTAAATCACCAACACGTAAAGGAAATCAGCATCCCACAATTTCTCCTTATGAAACATTTAAAGCCTCTGATGAATATATAAATATCGGTGTGGGAAATGATAAATTCTGGCACGTTTTCTGTGAACTTGTAAGTCTTAAGGATATAGAATATGATCAGAGATTTGCTACAAATCCTAAAAGAGTGGAAAACAGAGATGAATTATTTCCTATTATACAGAAGATTATTCAGGAGAAAACAGCAGAAGAATGGCTAAAACTCTTTGATGAACATGGTATTCCTTCAGGCCCCATTCTTTCTGTAGATAAGGTATTAACTCATCCTCAGGTACTTGCAAGGGATATGGTTGTGGAAATTCCTCATCGGAAAGCAGGAAATATAAAACTTACAGGTATTCCTGTGAAATTATCAGACACACCTGGTTCTGTTAAATTACCTCCTCCTCTTTTAGGAGAGCATAATGAAGAGATTTTTACTGGTATTTTAGGGTATAATAAAGAACAAATTGATAGTTTCAGGAAAGAAAAGATTATTTGATTTTATGGTTTAATATGTTATATTAATTAAAAAATTAAAGAGGATGATTAATATGTCAGTAAAATTTTTATCCTTATCATCATAGAGATATTGCATATCTCCTCTTACAATATGGACAGAATAAGAACTTGTGTTCCATTAATATTCCTCATTCAAAAATAAAATAATCGTAGATGCAGCCCACCATGGTTGCCCTGTCTGGGGCAGGCACAGAGGCCTGCCCCTACAGAATTGGTTTTAAATTTTCCCTCCTGCTTTTCTCGGTACAAATCTTCCTCTTCCAATCTTACCGATGAATTTCCCATCCTTTGCCACAATCTCTCCCCGGGAAATAGTAATTTCGGGATAACCTGTTAATTTCATACCCTGGAAGGGAGACCAGTCACACTTTGTGGCAAGCTTTTTATAATCAAGGGTCATTTCTTTTTTCGGATCAAAAATTATCAGGTCTGCGTCACTTCCGACTTTTATTGTTCCTTTCTGTGGATAAAGTCCGAAGATTTTCGCAGGATTTGTTGATATAAGAGAAATAAATTTATTCAGGGTAAGCTTATGTCTTTTTACAAGATGTGTATACATTGTTGGTACCATTGTTTCAACGCCGGGCATTCCATAGGGTATTTTTGTAAAATCCCCATTCCACATATCTTTCTGCTCTGTTGTAAAGGTGCAGGTATCTGTTGAAATAACCTGAAGATCACCGGATTTTATTGCCCTGAGAAGACCTTCTTTATCATGCTTCTTTTTTATCTGCGGACAGGTAGCATAGAGATGGCCCTTTTCTTTTTTAAATACCTCATCAGTTAAAAGTAAATACTGAGGACAGGTTTCACCCCATATGTTCACATTATCTGCTTTTGCTTTTTTTAGAATTTCTGCCCCTTCAGAACTTGATATATGAACAATATATACCCTTCCACCTGTAACCTTTGCCCATGTGGCAGCTCTCTGAATTGCTTCATATTCAGTAAAACATGGTCTTGATAAACTGTGGCAGTAGGCACCATACTTTTTCATTAATTCTTCTGTATGATACCTCTCCATCAATAAATCCAGGATAAAGGCACTTTCTGCATGAAGCATAATAAGGGCTCCTGTTTTTTTAGTTTCCTCCAGAGCAGAAAATAATATGCCGTCATCAGCCATCCATCCTTCTTTTCTGTAAATCATAAACATTTTAAAGGAAGGAATCCCATTTTTCGTATAATAATTCATCTCTTCTTTTGTTTTTTCATTCCAATCTGTTATTCCACCATGAAGGGAATAATCAATTGCCACTTTACCTTCAGCATCTTTCATCCTTCCCTCTACTGCTTCTTTCAGGGTATGGCCTTTTTGCTGAATTGCATAATCGATAATAGTAGTTACACCACCACAGGCAGCAGCACAGGTGGCACTATCCCAGTTTTCAGAATAGGAATTACAGAAATAGAGATTTAAATGGACATGCATATCAATTCCGCCGGGGAAAATAAATTTTCCTTTTGCATCAATTATTTGTGATCCTTCAACATGCAGTTTTTCCCCTATTTCCGCTATTTTTTCGCCTTTTATCAATACATCGGTTGCAATGGTTTTGTCTGCAGTTACAACCTTTCCATTTTTAATAATAATCATTGTTTACCTCCCTCTTTTCAGGATTTTTATGGCAGCAGTTTTACCAGTTCTCCATAGGTTTCCGGGCGGCGATCACGATAGAAGGCCCAGGTATTTCTTACCTCATAAATTTCTTCTAAATCTAAATCGGCTACTATTACTTCATCTTTATTTCAACATTAAAAGTGTGATAAAATTTATTAAACCTGCTATTACTGTTACTATAAATAGAAAAGCTACAAAAATTCCTATAAATGCCATACAACCTGCAATACTTGCTTCTTTTTGAAACATAATTACAGTCAATGTGATATAAACTATACATAACATTGATATAAAGCTACATATTATAACACGCTTTTTTGCTTTCATATAGTCTCTTTTATTTTGTATTATAATATTATTATCCCTTATATCAGATTTTATATTTTTTTGTTTGTTTTTGATTCCTTGAATTATGTTTGGCAATGCATTATAAAAAAGTAAAAAACTCGCTATCAATATAATTATATCGATTATTAATAAAAATATACCTACTACTCCTGTCCTTAAAACTTTAAATCCAGGGTGAAGCACTGCTTCATCATAGTTATCAGGATTTACATAACAACTTGTTTTTTGTCCTGTAGAATAATTAGCTAATACATCTTTTGTTAATATATATTGTATTATATAGTCTACACCTGGAGGGAATGTAGCAGAATAATAATTTGATGTGAATTCAACATCGTTTATCTTATATGTATAAATTATTTCAGGTATTTTAATTATAGCTATTACACTTTCACCCTTACCAACTATTGGTTCACTTATAAAATCAATTGATTTTATAATACATGGGGTTTCGTGCCAGGATTTTGTGCTATATGTTTTGATTAAGGAATCGGTAAATAAATATAAAACAGCTATAAAACATATAATTATACCAGTAAAAAATATATATATCTTTATTTCACTCGTTATACTATTTTTGTAGCTTACAGGATTATAATTTTTAAGGATTATTGAAGCTATGCAAATATATGATATTAGCAATAGTAATATAAAACCAGTGTTAGAATTTAACATTTTTCTTAAACCTTTCTTTATATATGACCTTACTTCAAAGGTCAAGATTTTTCAATATCTCCTCTTCAGGTATTCCCTCTTCATCCCATCCCCGGA
>JAKJGF010000013.1 GCA_022704525.1 Bacillota bacterium
AGGTGAGGTCAAAAATTTTAATCCCTCTGATTTTATGGATAGAAAAGAAGCAAAACGAATGGATAGATTTACCCAGTTTGCTGTAGCAGCTACAAGACTGGCACTGGAAGATGCCAGTCTTACTATAACAGATGAAATAAGTGATCGTGTCGGGGTTTTAGTTGGAAGTGGTATTGGTGGCTTAACAACTCTGGAGCAACAATATAACATTATGATAAAAAAAGGGCCTGATAAGGTAAGTCCTTTCTTCATTCCTATGTTGATAGCCAATATGGCATCAGGTTTTATATCTATCATATATAAAGCCAGAGGGCCAAATTATACTATAGTTACAGCCTGTGCTACAGGAGCACACTGTATTGGAGAGAGCTATAGTATTATTAAAAGAGGTCTGGCTGATATAATGATTGCCGGAGGATCTGATGCAGCTATAACTCCTATGAGTGTTTCAGGTTTTGGTAATATGAAAGCCCTTACCAGAAGTGAGGATCCTAAAAAAGCCTGCAGGCCTTTTGATAAAGAAAGAGATGGTTTTATCATAGCAGAAGGAGCAGGTATTTTAATATTAGAAACTCTGGAAGGAGCAAAAGCCAGAAATGCAACGATCTATGGGGAGATAATAGGCTTCGGTATGAATGGAGACGGTTATCATATGACTGCCCCTGATCCTGAAGGTTCAGGAGCCCAGAAGGCTATAAAACTTGCCCTTAAAGATGCAAATATTAAACCGGAAGATGTGGATTACATAAATGCCCATGGAACATCCACACCCTATAATGATCGTATAGAAACACATGCAATAAAACATGTTTTTGGTGATTACGCCCATAAATTGTCTATAAGTTCAAATAAATCAATGATTGGTCATACACTGGGAGCTGCTGGAGCACTGGAATTCAGTTCTACACTGCTTACACTGCAAGAAAATATAATACCTCCTACAATTAATTATGAAGTACCAGATCCTGATTGTGACCTGGATTATGTTCCTAATAAAGCAAGATATACAAATGTAAATATTGCTGTATCCAACTCATTTGGTTTCGGGGGAACAAATGCTGTTTTAATAGCAAAAAAATATAATGGGTAAAAAGAGGACTTCTTCTATTAAAAAACTTGAAACCATAATTGGTTATAAGTTTAAGGAGCAGTCTATATTAGAAAATGCTTTAACGCATGAATCCTATGTTCATGAAGTCAGAGGATATTCTTTAAATCACTACGAACAACTTGAATTTCTGGGAGATGCAGTACTGGGTCTGGCAGTATGTCATATACTTTTCAAAAAATACAGAAAAAAATCAGAAGGATGGCTGGCAAAAGCTAAAGCACTCATAGTAAGTAAAGATATAATTATAAAAAAAGCTCTTAAGATAAACCTTGGTTTGTATCTGAGACTTGGTAGAGGTGAATTAAAAAGCGGTGGAAAAAACAGACCATCCATATTAACAGACTCATTTGAGGCTTTAATAGGTGCTATGTTTCTGGACGGAGGCTATGAAATCTGTAAAAATTTCATAGCCATACAGTTCAAAGAAGAACTAATAAATGTAAAAAAAGAAGAATTTCTTGATTTCAAAACCCTTCTTCAGGAATTAAGCCAGAGTCATTTTAATACACTTCCAATATATGAAGTAATGGAAGAAATTGGACCTGAACACGAAAAAATTTTTCATATAATTGTAAAAATTAATAATATAGTAATGGAGGAAGGTTTTGGAAAGACCAAAAAAGAAGCCGGCCAGATAGCTGCCAGAAAAGCAGTAGAAAAATTAAAAAATAATTTTAAAAAAAGTTAATTTTATAAAGAAATGTTTACTAAAACAGGTTATTTGTTAATATTTTTTTTTCTCTTAACATCCATTATGCCGGTCTTTCCTCAAACATTAGAATTAAAGTACCGGAAAAAAGTAGAATCTAAAAAGCATAATCCGGTTATAAAACATAAAAAAACCATCGTAATTTCCCAGATCTCCCCTGAGGAGAAAGAACAAAACAAGGAAGATTTTATTCCGACTCAGCCTTTCTTTGACCTTATAATTGTCGGTATGGCAGAAGGAACAGTATCTTCTATGTCTAAAGAGGGTACCTTCCCGGCATGGGAAGATGGTCTGAATACAGATGGCCGAATAGCTCTCTATGTAAAAGGGAGTGTTATGGGGAAATACGGCATAACAGCAACCTATGATACAGAAGACAGGTTCAGAGAAAGGCTCTTTGAAAATCTTAGCCCTTCCAGATTCTATCCTATATATGGAGATGGAAGTAATTATTATAAAGATGGACAGTCAAGAGACAAACTCTATATAAAAATCAATCTGGACAAATCTTATTTGATGTACGGAAACTTTTCCCCCGGTTTTACCGGCACGGAATTTGCCTCTTACAATAGAACTTTCCCGGGCTTCAAAGTTCATTATGAAAATTCCGAAACAAGTATGACTTTTCTCCGGGCAAGAACCAATCAGACACTCAAAAAAGACGAAATTAGAGGTAATGGTCTTTCAGGGGTTTTTTACCTTACAGGAACTGATATAATTGAAGGCAGTGAAAGAATCTGGATAGAAACAAAAGACAGAGATATACCGGATCTTATAACAAATTCTCAGGCCAAAATCAGGAATAAAGACTATACAATAGACTATGAAAGAAGAACCATCCTCTTTAAAGAACCTGTCCCTAGACGAAACAGGAAACCCCCTTTATATAATAGCACAGTATGAATGTAAAAGCACAGATGAAATAACAAATCTGGCCTTCAGAGGAGATATTCAATTTAACGAAAATCTTACGGGAGGTATTACTTATTTAAATGAAGATTCTATCCAGAATCTTCAACTTATGGGCCTTCACAGTAACTTTAAAATATCTGACAGGATAAATATATATGGAGAATATGCTCACAGTCGTTCTCTTTATGGTGAGGGAGGTGCAGGGAAAATTGAACTCAGTGCAAACATATCATCTGCCTTTGGAATAAATGGATTTTACAGAAAAGTAGATGATAAATTCTATAATCCATCCTCCAGCGTAAATTCCGGAACAACTCACTACGGACTGGAAGGACGAGCTGTGTTACTGGAGAATAATCTCATAAACTTTGGTTATCTTAAAGGAGAAAATGAAATAACCCATACAGATTGTCAGAGAGCTCAAATAAATTACAGAAAAAACTTCGGCACTCTCCAGATAAATGGAGGTTATACCTTTAAAGAATTTAACTCTCCCAATCTAAATTTCAAATCTCATATACTGAACCTTGGCTTACAGAAAACTATTACAGAAAATCTGACTCTCATGGCAGGAGAGGAGATAGACTGGACAGAAGAAAATTTTAACCCTGAAAGAGTTGTCACATCAACAACTACTCTGGGAGCAGAATATCTCTTTGAAAATGGAGTCATAGGATATATCCGTCAGGATTTTGTAAGAGGCGGAAGATTTGATGGGAATAACACTATAATTGGCTTCAGATCCCCTATGGGACTCGGTGAAAATACCTCCTTTTACGCTCAATATGCATTAAATGGTGCCATAAGCGGAAGTAACAATCAGGCCAGTATCGGTTTAAACAGCAGAGTAAATTTAACCGATAATATTCTGGTAAGACTGAATTATGAAAGACTCCTGGAAAGTAAAAGAGAGAAGCCAGGGGAAGCCATAGGTCTCTCTATGGAACTACTGGGCAGTGAAAACATTAAAAGTACTATCAGGTATGAGATAAGAAACGGTGAAGGCGAAAGGGAAAGACTCATAGGGGTGTACGGTGATGTAAAAATTATGGAGGATTTGAGTCTCATAGGCCGTTATACTTACAGCGAACTTTATCTTTACCCCACAGAAGATTTCTCTCTTATTGACTCACATCTTACACTTGGTATGGCCTATAGACCCCTTGAGAATAACCGTCTGAATTTCCTGGCCCGATATGATATAAGACGATACAGGAATATTTATGAAGAGAACTCTGATGTCCTCTCTCATACAGGTTCCATAGAAGGTATATACAATATTACAGATAACCTGGAGTTTTTCGGTAAATATGCCTATAAAAAAGAGGAGAACCATATGATCGGTTTCAGTAACAGAATGGATCTCTTTGCCGGCAAATTAACCTGTAAACTTACAGAGAGATTTTCAATCTTCGGTGAAGCCAGATATCTTCGCTATCTTGATACAGATAAAAGAACACTGGCATCAATGTTAGCAGGTGATTATCTCCTCTGGCAGAACTGGATGATTGAAGGTGGATATGTCTTTAAGAAATTTGAAAAATTTAACGAATATAATAATAATACACAGTCTCAGGGGCCTTTTGTGAAACTTTTACTTAAATATTAGATTAAAGTTGTACAGTTTTCCCTCTCAATTGGCGTAATCTTTTTACTGCTCCTTCTGCCATATCACGAACATCCTTTTCAGAATCGCTCAGTGCCTCTACTAAATGAGTTATTGCTCTATTATCTCCTATATTTCCAAGGGCTTCTGCCGCACTTCTCCTGATATGCCACCAGGGATCTTTCAGTGCTTCCAGGAGAGGTTTTAAAGCTCTTCTATCTCCAATCCTGCCGAGAGCTTCCACTGCACTTCTTCGAACAGAACCATCTTCATTCTTATCTTTTAAAATCTCTGCAAGAGGATCTATAGAGGTAGTATCTCCTAATTTTCCAAGAGCTTCCACTGCACATTTTCGTATATGAATACCAGAATCTTTTAATAGTGACACAAGAGGTTTTACTGCTCTTTTATCTCCTATATTTCCGAGGGCTTCCACTGCACTTCTTCGGACAGGGCCATCTTCACCTCTATCTATTACAATTTCCAGAAGTGGATCTACGGTCTTTCTGCTTCTTATATCTCCAAGTATCTGGAGGGCTATCTGTCTGATATAACGATTATTAACTCTCAGAGATCTAATAAGAGGTCCTACCAGTGGTTCTCCTATCTGTTTAAGAACCTTTGCTTCTTCTTTCCAGTCTAAATTTTTCATCATTTTCAGCTTTAAAACCTGCAGAAAAGGTTCTAATACTATTTCACCCAGGTTAATTAACTCCTGCCATTCTTCTTTTATTATTAAGTAATTAGCTTTTTCAAGATCATTCCTGGGTTGCCAGCCTATTTTTTCCAGTGCTATTATTACTCTTTTACGATCTTCTATATCTGCATCTTTTAAAAACTTAATAAGTGGCTCTACTGCATCACTATCTCCTATTTTTCCAAGAGCTTCTATGGCAGCACCTGGAACAGTATGCTCTTTATCTTTTAGCGCAACAAGAAGTGCTTTTACTGCCAGCTTATCCCCTATCTCTCCAAGGGCTTTCGCGGCACTGGCACGAACAGAATTATCTGAATCTTCTAAAGCTTCCACGAGAAATTCTATTGAACCGGGATCTCTTATCTTTCCAAGTACCTCTGCAATGTAACTTCGCACATAAGAGGAAGAATCTTTTAAAGCCTCCAGAAGAGAGGGAACTGTCCTTGTATCCTGTATCTTACTAAGAGATTCTGCTGCACTTCTACGAACACCCCACCACCAGTCATTTCTCAATATAGAAATAAGAGGTTCCACTACTCTGGTATCCTTTATATTTCCAAGAGCCAGTGCTGCATTGTTTCGCACATCTGTTTCGTTATCTTTAAGAGCTTCCAGGAGAGGTTCTACAGCAGTAGAGTCTCCTATATCTCCAAGAGCTAATGCACTATAAGATCGAATCAGGGGGTTTGTATCTTTTAAGGTCTCCAGGACAGGTTTCAGTGCCCTTTTATCTCTTATTTTTCCCAGAACTGTCAATACATTTTTTCGGATATTAAGATTTTTACCCTTTAATGCAGTTAGAAGAGGTTCTACTGAGGATTCACCTGTTTCTATAAGAGCTCCTACAGTTGTATCAATAAGCATACTATCTTCCTCTTTCAATGCTGTAATAAGAGGTTCCACTGCTTTTTCATCTTTGAGCTTTCCAAGAGCTTCTATAATTTTCCATCTAAAAGGGTTATCTCTCTTCTTGAAAGCCTCCAGAAGAGGAACTAATGCACGCCTGTCTCCTATTCTACCGAGAGCTTCTGCAGCTTTCCCCTGTAATTCATAATCTTTCTCATATTTCACTACTTTTATGAGACCACTAAAATTCTTTCCTGATACCATTTTTTCAATATCTGGTTTAAATAAACCATAAAAATAAGTTCCCACTCTATCTTTAATGGAAATAGACGATTCTTTAGCAATAGCCTTCTCTAATATACGATGATCTATTATTCCGGCAGAAACTTTTCTATATCCCCTCACAGGTAATACTTTCCCACAGTCAGGGCATGGTTTACCGACTAACATATCCATTACACTTCTATGTTTAGTATTACAGTGAGGACATATGATGGTTACTTCTGCCACATCATATTTTCCTGTATAAACATCTGACTGAGGGGAGATCTTACCACAACCAGAGCAGGTAGCCGAACCGGAAATCTCTGTCCCTTCCTCCAGTATTTTATCCATAACACTATAACTTGGCTTTGCAAGAATAGTATTACAATGAGGACATCTCCAGAATCTAGAAAACATTAAAATTCCTCATAAGCCAGACTTTTATCAGCCATAAAAACTGACTTACTTCTTCTCCTTCCCGAGCATATCAGAGTTTATTCATTTCTGTTATTAATTCTACTGATACTATATTATATTCCTTCTAAGAGGAAAATATATTTTGTGAACAATAAGCAATGAGCAGTGAGCGGTTGTTCACTGCTCACTGCTCATTGCTTTATAATTACTTCTTTAACCGTGCTATTTCCTTTTTACTGGCATCAATATATTTTTGATTCTTACGTTTAGTTGCAAATTCGAGTGCTTTCTGATATGCACTCAGAGTCTTCTGTTTATCACCCTTCTTCTCATAAGCTTTAGCCAGTCCATAAAGAAGCTGATCTGCATTCTTTGGCTTTAATTTTAATGCTCTGGAATATTCTCCAATAGATCTATCTACCTGATTGGTTTTATCATAAAGTACGGCAAGATTACTAATTGCCTGAATATTTGAAGGATTTACCTTTATAGCATTCTGATAATTTTTAATAGCTTCTTCAACTTTCCCTGTCTTAGAATAAGCCATAGCAAGATATGTAAATGCCTGATCAAAATCAGGTTTCATCTTTAAAGCCTGCTCGTATTGTTCAATCGATTCTTCATCTTTCCCGAGTTTTGTATAGACAAGTCCAAGATTTGCATAAGCCTGATAATATTCCTTATCTAAAAGAATAGCATTTTTATGTGCTTTAATAGCCTTATCATTATTTCCTGTCTTAAAGTACATTTGTCCTAAATTATCATATACTTTAGCTTCTTTCAGCCCGAGACTAATAGCTTTTTCATAGGCTATAATAGATTCTTTAGCTTTACCCTGATAAGAACAGGCCAGGCCCAGATTAAAATATGCCTGATTATTGGATGAATCCAATTCAAGGGCTTTACGATATTGCTCCTCTGCTTCTGAAATCTTATTCATCTTTGCATAAACTAATCCCAGGCTATTATAAAATCTTGGATCCTTAGGATTATTCTTTATAGCCTTCTGAAATTGCTCTATTGCTTCTTCAAATTTTCCGGATTTAGTGCAGGAAATACCGGCATTATAAAAACTATCAGCCTTATCAGGAGCGGCAACTTTAAGTTTCTTTGAAATCCTTTCCAACTCGGTATTTACCATTTTTATAGCATCCTCGTCTTTAAGTTGCTTAACAATTTCAAGGGCCTTTAAAAGACTATCTCTGGCTTCCCCGGCACGCCCTTTCTTATCATAAACAATGCCCAGACTATAATAGGCCTGAGCATCATTGGGTGTCAGAGATAAAACCTTTTGATATTCTTCTATAGCTCTATCCTGCTCACCCAGCTCATCAAGACAATTAGCCATATAATAATGAGCCAGATGATCCTTTTCATCAAGACTGACAGCATGTTCAAATTCTTCCATGGCCTGTTGGGATTGTTTTGTTTTGCTATAGGCTATACCAAGATTTCTATGTATTTCAGCTTCATCGGGACTGAGTTTGATAGCAGCTTTATATTCTTCTATAGCTTGCTCAAAATTATCCTTATAAAAATAAGCTAAAGCTAAATGATAATGACTTTTCACATCAGAATTATTAAGAGATATAGCCTTTTTAAATGCTTTGATAGACAGGTCATATTGTTCCATCTGAGAGTATGCCATACCCATATTTCTATAAGCAGGTGCAAATTTAGGGTTAAGTTTTATAGCCTGTTGATATTCTTTAATAGCAAGATCATATCTTTCCTGCCTTGTATAGGCTATGCCAAGGTTATACCTTGCTGCAGAGTGTTTAGGGTTATGAGTTGCTGCTTTCTGATAATTTTCTATTGCTTCATCAAGGGATCCAACTTTTGCATAGGCCAGTCCTAAATTATAATAGCCCTGGGCATAAGCAGGATTTAATTTTATAGATTTCTGATACTGAATAATTGCATCATCGTATTTATCTAATTTAGAATAAGCAATACCCAGATTACCATAAGCCAGATAATAGGTTGAGTCAAGATCAATAGACTTTTTATAAGCTTTAATTGCAGGAACCATAGCATTTTTCTGAGCATAGGCCAGACCAAGGTTACAATAACTATAAGCATCACTGGGTTTAAGTTTTATAGCCTTTTTATATTCAAGTATAGCATTATCAATTTTTCCCAGCTGAGCATAAGCTAAACCCATATTATAATGGACTTCAAAATCATCAGGAGCCAGCTCAAGAGCTTTTTTATAATAGCTAAAAGCTTCATTTATTTTACCCATTTTTGAAAGAGCAATACCGAGATTAAGATAAGCTCTGGCATGATCTGGTAGTAATTCAATAGCTTTCTGGTACTGGGCTATAGCAACGTCGATTCTCCCTGCTTTAGTAAAAACTCTTCCAAGATCAAAATAAGCCAGCCCATAAGATCTATCTCTCTTTAGTATAGCCTGTAATTCCTCAACTGCAGCATTATACTCTTTTATATTATAATAAGACAGAGCTAAATTATATCTGGCATCAAGATTGCCTTCATCCAGGCTAACAGCTCCTTGAAGATGAGTTATGGCTTCATCAATCTTATTGGTTTTGAGTGAAGAAATCCCAAGTTTTGTAAGTACATCAGCATCTGGACTTTTAAGTTCTAAAAACCTATGATATAAATCTATAGCCCTTTCATAATCACCATTTGCATAAAACATAGAAGCAAGGGATTCTATAATTGATACATTTTCAGGATCCAGATCCAGAATTTTATTATATTCCCTTCTGGCATCTTCTTCCTTTCCAAGTCTGGAATAAATAGAGGCAAGTAAAACATGAATATCTACATCGTCTGGTTTCAAACGTACAAGCTTTAAATACTCTTCAATGGCTTCATCCAATCTATCAAATTTTTCATAAAGGATTCCCATCTGTTTTATAGAATCCAGATGCCCCGGATACTTATTTACAACACGTTTGAATTCTTCTATAGCATCTTCACATTTACCAAGCTGTGCATAAGCCAGGCCGAGATCAAAATGAACCTGAACATCATCAGGTGTTGTTTCAAAAATCTCAATAGATTCCTCATAAGACTTTTCATCTGCGGCAACAGAAGGTTCTCCAGGAATTTCTTCAATTTCTTCTTCCGGTTCTTCTATAGGTACCTCTTCAAACTCTTCTTCCGGCTCTTCTATAGGTACTTCTTCTATCTCTTCTTCCGGCTCTTCTACAGGCTTTTCTTCCGGTTCTTCTTCTCTTTCTTTTCCAGCACCGGCAAGCCTCAAAAGTTCATCTATATCTACTTTTTCTTCTTCCTCTTCTTCTGGAGGGATATCAATGGGTTCATCAAATTCTTCTTTTATTTTTTCTACTTTTTCTTCCTTACCGGCACCGGCCATCCTTAGAATTTCCTCTATATCTAATTCTTTCTCTTTTTCATCTTCTTCAGGTACTTCTTCAGGTACTTCTTCAGGTACTTCTTCCGGTGCTTCTTCAGGTACTTCTTCAATTACTTCTGGTTCTATTTCCTTCTCTACAGCTCTCTTAGGTTCTCGGGTTCTCTCAGAGAATACCTTACCGGTTAAACGTGACAGTTCTCTCTTTATATTTTCCTCTTCCTTATAATCACTTTTAGACTGAACAAAAGATAGAGCCATTTTCAAACTTTCTATAGCTTTATCCCTTACATTATCCTGTTCATAAATAAGTCCCAGATGATAATATGCCATATAATCTTCTGGATATAAATTTATAACCTTATCTAATTGTGATATAGCAAGTTCAAGCTTATCCTGTTTGGCATATAACAGACCTAAATTAAGTAGTCCATCTCTATTCGCAGTATCAGATGCTACTACTTTTCTAAAAGCATCAAGAGATCTATCAAAATCATTCATCTTAAGATAGGCCTCTCCTAGCTTGCAATTTGCCTCTACCATACCTGGTGACTGTTCCAGAGCATTCTTATACTCTTCAATACCCATATCTAACTTACCCTGAGATACATAAGCGTTACCCAGGGCGATACGACCATCTATAAAATCAGGTTCAATGTCAAGAGATTTTCTATAACTTATTATGGCTTTCTCATACTCTCCAATTCTCACATAAGCCTCACCAAGACGGTAATGGGCCATAAACTGTCTGGGACTTAATACAAGAGTTTCCTGATAATGCTGAATGGCGGAAGTTATCTGATTCTGTTTTTCAAAAGCAACACCAAGATTAAGATGAACAATAGCATCCTGAGGATTTCTATCTAAAACCTTCTGAAAAACTTTTATAGCCTTATCAAATTTCTGTGTATTTGTATAAGCAATACCAAGATTTCTATAAGCATTTTCATTATCTTCATTAACTTCTAAGGCTCTATTATATTCTTCTATGGCATCATCATAACGTCCCAGATCTGCATATACTTTACCAAGATCACAGTAAGCCTGATCAAAATCAGGTGCAAGTTCAATAGCCTTCTGGAAATACTCAATAGATCTCTCTGGATTATTACGATTAACAGCATAAAATTTAGCAAGTTGATAATTGGATCTGGCATGCTTGGGATCTAATTCAGTAGTCTTAAGGTAATACTCAAAGGCAAAATCTTCTTCTGCCTGAAGATCATAACATACACCAAGATGAAAATGGGCATCAACATGATTTGGATTAAGCTCTGTAACCTTCAGGAAACAATCTACTGCCTGTTCAAATTTTGCAAGATGAGTATAAGTAATACCTAACTGAAAATAAGAATTCTGATCATTGGGATTTAAATTTATAGCTCTTGTAAACTCCTGGATAGCGGAATCGTATTCTTCCATCTTACTCCAGGCTATGCCCAGATGATAATGAGAAAGAGCATCATTAGGTTTAAGATCTATAGCTTTATGAAAACTATTAATTGCTGATTCATATTGTTCTAATTTATTATATGCCAGTCCAAGATTAAAATGAGCATAAGAATCCTGAGGATTTAACTCTATAGATATAGAGTAGTGCTCTACTGCATGCTCATAGTCTTCCTGAGTACTATAAGCCATAGCCAGATGATAATGAGCATAAGCATCATTCGGGTCAATTTCTATAGATTTCCTCAAATTTTCCACTGCCATATTATGCTGTCCCAGTTTTGTATAAACCATTCCAAGGTTAAAATATGCTTCTGTATACAGAGGGTCCAGCTCTATAGCTTCCTGATACATCTGCACTGCAAAATCTAACTGAAATTTCTTCTCACATACCTGAGCAAGATAGAAACGAGGTTTAGGATTATTGGGTTCTAAATCAATAGCTCTCTGCAATTCTCTTATAGCAAGATTCAATTTCTGTTGTTTGTCGTAAATAATAGCAAGATTAAAATGAGTTTTACCACTATCAGGCTGAATGGCCAGAGCCTTTTCATATTCTTTTACAGCCAGAGGCAAACGATTCTGTTTCTCATAAACCATACCCAGATTAAAATGAGCTTCTGAATATGCAGGATTTAGCTCCAGTGCCCTTTTAAAATGCTTGGAAGCTTCATTATAATCACCCAGTCGCATATAAGCAAGCCCTCCGCCACTAAAAGCTTCCCACAATTTATGATTTAACTCTATAGCTCTTTTATATCTCTCCAGAGATTTGCGAAAATCTCCAAAACAAAAATAAGCAAAACCAAGATTATAATGGCCATAACTATCTTCATGGTCAGAACTTACTGGCTGTTTAAAATTCTTTATAGCTTTTTCTGTTCTTTCTTTGTAAAAAAGAGCAATTTCTGGATCAAAGAGCCTTTCTGGCATCATGGAATCCAGATCAATAGCTATTTGCCATTCATTTTTGGCTAATTCTAATTCTTCGAGAGCTGCATAACACAATCCAAGATTAAAGTGGGCCGAGGCAAAATTAGGTTGAATGTCAACACACCTCTTATATTGTTTTATAGCCAAACTTAAATTATTATCAGTATCATATGCCAGAGCCAGTCCATAATTTGCTTCCAGATTATTCTCATCTACTGATAAAATAGTCTGAAATTTTTTTATAGATTGTCCAAGAAGAGAGCCAGTAGAAATAGCCATATTCTGATCCTACCCTTTCTATAAATTAGCTATCAGCTTTCAGTTTTTATTCCTTAATCTGTTTGATGACTGTAGACTGCTGATTGCTTTATACACAAATGAAAACTCCTATAAATTCATTAACAAATCTTGAGCAGCTAATAATATCTATAACTTACAAAAATTATTGAATTATTCGTTACTTATTTATTTATTCCTTCTTAATTTATTCCTTCTTAAAATAGAACTTTTTACTTTTTACATAAGCAAGTTTTAAAAATTTTACAAGGAGGAAATTTAATAACCTCCTTGAATATTTATAAGCGTTCAGCATTTAGCTATCAGCTATCAGCTAAAGATTACGAAGCCTGGCTGTCATATTTAATCTTAAATTTCCATAAAAGCTGACTTCTCATAGCTGAAGGCCTACAATATTATTTAGTGTCAACAGTGAAATCTGCTCACTCTTCACTGCTCACTTATAAATTGCAAGGTGACACATCTTGATTAAAGGCAAAACTATTGATTTATGGAGCCTTGAAAGGTACAATCTTCTGGAATATCTTAAATGGTCTAATGATAGAGAATTAATACATCTAACAGGTATGCCTACTTTACCAAAATCTATGGTAGAACTTGAAAACTGGTATCAAAATGCTATTAAAAACCCTACAAATAAATTTTTTGCCATAAAGACAAAAGAGGGAGAATATATAGGGAATATAGAATTAAATTATCTTGACTGGATAACAAGAAGTGTAGAAATCGGAATTCTCATAGGGAAAAGGGAGTTCTGGGGTAAAGGTGTGGGCACAGAATCAACATTAATGATTTTAAATTTCATATTTGAACAAATGGATTTCCACAGGGTTTATCTTTCAGTTATCAGTCATAATGATAGAGCCATAAGACTTTATGAAAAATGTGGATTTAAAAGGGAAGGGATAAAAAGAGAAGCTTTCTACTCTATGGGAAAACATTCAGATATTATTGAAATGGGATTACTGCAAAAAGAATTTCAGAAGTTAAAAAAAACAAAATTAAAAGAATTTTTTAAGGAGTAAAAAAATGGTTAAAACAATAGAATATATAGATGGAAAAATCAGATTAATCGACCAGACTAAACTCCCTCTGGTAAAAGAATGGATTATATGTGAGGATTATCTTCAAATTGCTGAATCTATCAAAAAAATGCATATAAGAGGAGCACCTGCCATAGGAGTTGCGGCAGCATACGGGATGGCCCTGGCAGCACAGAATTTCAGAACACAAAATATAAACGATTTTTTAAAAGAAATAGAGAAAGCCTCGATGGTACTGAGAGAAAGTCGTCCTACAGCAGTAAATCTTTTCTGGGCTGTTGAAAGAATGGTTAAACTGGCAAATGAGTCTGAGATAGATTGTATAGAAGAAATAAGGAAAACAATGTTAGAGGAAGCAAAGAAGATCGAGGAAGAAGATGCAAATATATGTAGAAAAATAGGAGAAATAGGTTCAGAAATAATTCCTGCAAAAGCCACTATCCTGACTCATTGTAATGCAGGAGCCCTTGCTACAGCTGATTACGGGACAGCTCTCGGAGTTATAAGATCTGCTCATAAACAGGGTAAGGACATTCATGTATTTGTTGACGAAACAAGACCTTATCTTCAGGGTGCAAGACTTACTGCGTGGGAACTTATGGAAGAAGGAATTAATATAAGCCTTATAACTGATAATATGGCGGGACACTTTATGAGCCGGGGTATGATTGATATAATACTTGTAGGGGCTGATAGAATCTCATCCAATGGTGATGTGGCAAATAAAATAGGTACCTATTCGGTAGCTGTACTGGCAAAAGAAAATCAGATACCTTTTTATTCTGTTGCTCCAATTTCCACCTTTGATATAACATTAAAAGCAGGCTATGAAATACCTATTGAGGAAAGAAATCCTGAAGAAGTAACACATATATTCGGCATACAGATAGCACCAACAGGTGTGAAAGTAAGAAATCCTTCCTTTGATGTAACACCAAATAGATATATAAGTGGAATAATAACCGAGAGAGGAATTATAAGGCCACCTTATGAGGAGAATATAAGAAAAGTCGTATGTTAGACTATTTTAAGGCCCTTTCAGAAAAAGAAATAAAAACTATAGCCAGGAGTAATATTGTATTACTTCATGGTGATCAGGAAATTCTTATGGAAGAGGTTCTGGAAAAAATAATTAATGAAACAGTAGATAAAAATTTTAAAGACTTTGATTATGTTATGTTAAATATCAATTTTCTCAAAGGAGAAAAGGAAGACCAGGAAAAACCTGCCGGGCTAAAAGACATAATAGAACATTTAGAAGCCTTCCCTTTTGGTAGTAAAAGAAAAGTTGTAATTGTAAAAAGAATAGATAAACTGGAAATAGAAGAAAAAAATCGCCTGGCAACTTATTTAAAAAGTATTTCTCTCAGAGCATTTCTTGTGCTTATGACCTCTGGTAAAGCTAAAACCACTTTACTATCTCTTCTGGGCAGTAAATTAGAAAAAGATATAAAAGCCAGAGGAACTATTATAAACTGTACCTTGAAACCAAATGAGATGATTAAATGGGTTATACAAAAGACAGCTATGGTCACGGGAAAAACCATTGGACAGGAAGAAAGTAAACATTTACTTAAAAGGTCAGGGACAGAGCTGAGACATATAATAAATGAAATTCAAAAAATTTCATCTTTTGTAGAACCAAATTTTAGAATAACAAAAGAAGCTATTGACATCTGCTGTCATCAAGAAACTCAATCAGGAGTATTTGAACTTACTGATGCTGTCAGTATGGGTCAGACTTTCAAAGGCCTTTCTATTTTCTCAGATCTTATAAAACAACAGGAAGAACCTCTTAGATTACTAGGTCTTTTAAGTAACCATTTCAATCTCATAAGACAGGCAAGAGAATTAAAAGATAAAAAAATCCCTCCCAGGGAAATCATAGCAATTTTACAAAAAATAGGAGAACATCCCTTTAGAATACAAAAGGCTCTTGATATTAAATATTTCTCTCTGGAAGGACTGAAGAAAGCACATCGCTGGCTTCTGGATGCAGATTTAAGTATCAAAACCGGCCGGCACGAACCGGTGATTGCCCTTGAATTACTCATAATATTACTCTGCCAGGAGGCTACGAGAATGAAACATTGAAATCGTAATGCATAATGGGTAATGGGGAGGGGTGAACACAGGGGTTCGCCCCTACACTATAAACCCATTATTTGTTAAAGTTTACGTCTCACGTCTTCACTAACCTGTAAATACAACAGCCGAATAACCAACAAAACTGGAAGGATCCCCAAAAGACGGGATTTCATCATAACTGGTAGTATATTTAAGGAGTTTGCCCTCTTTAGCTCCTAATAATCTAACAGCAGCTATAGTAGCAGTAATGGCACCTGCACCACAGGCACTGCCATGAGAATCTGCCTCAGATACGACATCTTCTGCTTTAAGGGCAATTATTAAATCAACAAGTCTTTTATCATTTACATTTTTAACCCAGTGAAGAGCATCTTTCCCGACACCTTTATCCATCTGTCCATAATGCATACCATAATGAGTTAAATCAGTAGAACCTACAACAACGCAATCTTCCTTATAATTAGACAGAATTTTACCAACAATCTCTCCAACTGCCAGAGCATTTTTATCAGGAGGTACCATAATAGTTACTATTTTTGACTCAGGGAAAAGATACTTTATAAAAGGTAATTGAACTTCAATTGAGTGTTCCTTTCTGTGGGGAGATATATCCTCTACTATGAAGCCCTTGCCTTCTTTTATTATTTCCTCTGACAAATCCTGATGTATCTCAATCTCTCCCAGAGGTGTTTCCCAGGAACCTTCAGCGAATATGGCAGGACCGGGAACTCCATAAACATGAACTGCACCGAAGATAACAAATACAGGTGAGGTATGACCCTCTTTGATTGCCTGGAAAACCAGTCCTGCAGTACTTCCGGAATAAACCCATCCAGCATGGGGAACTATTCCACCTGAAATTTTACCTTCTATCTTTTGAGTTAGTCTTTCTTTTTCCAGACATTCCTTTAATTCATTTATACACTGTTCTTTTATATCAGGATAAAACCTTCCTGCCACTACAGGTTTTCTATGCATTTTAACTCCTCCTTAATTAATTATAAGCCCGCCCTAGAGGACTCGAACCTCCGACCTGCGGATCCGGAATCCGTTGCTCTATCCATCTGAGCTAAGGGCGGCTATTTAAGTATTATTAGCTTTCAGTTTTTTATTTCTTTAGCTGATAGCTAATTCAAAAAAAGGTTTATGTTTACTGGAGCTAACCATCTAGTGATAATACAAATTCCTATGCACCTTGATTATAACAATTTTTTCTATATAATTCAATAACAAAAAGGAATCGATTTTTTTAGTTGCTTTTTAATTATTTATATGATAAATTATACTTTAATTTCAGTCATATGTAAATATAGAAAATCTATAACTAAAAAAGAAAGAAAATTTATGAATGCTATAGCTGATATAGTCAAAATATTAAAAGAAGAAGATAATTTTCTCATTACAACCCATGTCAGACCTGATGGAGATTGTATAGGAAGTCAACTTGCTATGGGGCTCATACTTAAAAAACTGAGGAAAAGATTTGAAATAATAAATCCCGATCCTCCCAGGAAAAAGTTTGAATTCTTACCTCTTTTTGACAGAATAAGAACTGCCTGGCAGGAGAATGAATTATACACTGTGTCAATTATATTAGATTGCGGAAAGTGGGTCAGAGTTGGAGATGTAGCTTCTATAGCACAAAAATCCAGTACTGTTATTAATATTGATCATCATATAGATTCCCAAGGAATTGGAAAATTCAATTATATAAACCCGCAACATTCTTCTACCGGAGAAATGCTTTTTTATGTACTTTCCTCAGCCGGTATAAATTTGGATCCTGATATAGCAACCTGTTTATATGTAGCCATTCTTTCAGATACGGGAAGATTCAGATATTCCAATACCAGATCCGCCACGCTCCGAGTAGTAGCTGATCTTCTGGATACAGGTATTAATCACGAAGAGATAATAGGAAAAATTGTAGCTATGGAAAATCCTTTATCATTAAAACTTTATTCCAGGATTTTCAGTACAGTCCAGACAAATTCTTTTAATAAAATAGTATGGTGTACCCTATATAATAATATACAGAATGATTTTCTTTGTGCCTCTCTGGAGGTAGAAAGTGATAAAATATTTGATGAACTCAGAACATTAAAAGGTTTTGATGTATACCTTCTCTTTACGGAATTACCGGAGAACAAATTTAGAGTAAGTTTCAGATCTAATATTGGAATTGATGTAAGTGATATAGCAAGGCTTTTTGGTGGCGGAGGCCATGCCCAGGCCTGTAGTTGCATCATAGAAGGAAATTTACATAATATTCAGTATAATGTCATAGAAAAGGTTGAAAGGTTATTTAGATAATATAAGACTTTATAGTATTTTTAATAATTATTTATAAAAAAAGGATTTTCTTTTATTTCTCTGTCAATAGTAGTATGGGGCCCATGTCCCGTATATACTATGGTATTAGGGGGAAGAGTAAAAAGTCTGGTTTTAACACTGTTTAATAACAAATTGTAATCTCCACCAGGTAAATCTGTTCTACCTATAGAACCTGAAAACAAAATATCTCCAACAAATACACTGCCTTCTATATAATAAGATACACCCCCCGGCGAGTGGCCCGGAGTGTGAATAACCTTTATTATATATTTTCCCATCTGTATTTCTTCACCATCCTCGAGCAACCTATCTGCATCTGGAGGTTTATCTATGGTGAAACCGTAAAAACCGGCATGTACATCTCCATCACAAAGAAGAAATACATCTTCCCTGTGTATACATATTATACTGTCAGTCATTTTTTTAAGTTCTTTTAATCCTCCTGTATGATCAAAATGACCATGGGTTATTAAAAGATATAATGGCTTTAAATTTAACCTGTGAAGGCACTCTTTTATCCTTTCAGGATTTTCTCCGGGATCTATGATAACGGCTTCACCGGTTTGTTCACATCCAAGTATATAACAATTAACCCCTAAAGGGCCTACTACCAGTGTTTCAAGTAACATTTCTCCTGACCTTTCCTTAATTATTTATACCGGTAAGTAATTCTTCCTCTTGTCAGATCATAGGGAGAAAGTTCAACTTTTACCATATCTCCGGGAAGTATACGTATAAAATGCATTCTTATTTTCCCGGACACATGTGCAAGAACCTGATGACCATTTTCCAGTTCAACTTTAAACATAGCATTGGGAAGGGCTTCCATTACCTTTCCTTCCACTTCAATAGCCTCTTCTTTTGCCATAAATTTATGAATATTCCTCCTTTTTTAAATTAATACTGAGAAATTATATACTCTACACAGAATAAAGTCAATATAAAGTTTATGATTGAAGATTGAACATTGAGAGAAACTCTAAACTCTCAACCCTCAACTTTCAACCATAGATTATCTCTTTCTTAAAACTAATTCCATTGGGAGATGGTTCAGTTTCAAATAAGTCTCCTACAGTAGCTGCAATATCAGCAAAACTGGTTCTTACACCGAGATTAACACCACTCTTTACCATCTTACCATATACGAGCAAAGGGATATATTCTCTGGTATGATCTGTTCCCGGAGTAGTGGGGTCACAACCGTGATCAGCAGTTATCATTATTATATCTCTTTCTCCCAGAGCATCCATAATATCAGGTATTCGTCCATCAAATTCCTGCAGACTGCTGGCATATCCTTCAAAATTATTCCTGTGCCCGTAGAGCATATCAAAATCTACCAGATTTGTAAAAATAAGTCCCTCAGAAACTGTCTTCATAAAATTCAGAGTTTTGTTTACTCCGTCCTGATTGCTTACCGTAGAAATTGTTTCAGAAACACCCTGACCTGAAAAAATATCCCATATCTTACCGACACCGTAAACTTTAAGACCTTTTTTGATTAATAAATCCAGAATAGTGTCACCAAAAGGTTTTACAGAATAATCATGACGGCGGGGGGTTCTCTGAAATGAACCGGGTTTACCGATAAAGGGTCTTGCAATAACACGACTCAAACAGTGCTTTCCCGTAAGAAGACTTCTGGCTTTTTTACATATATTATAAAGTTCTTCAACAGGAACTATTTCCTCATGAGCAGCTATTTGGAACACCCTGTCAGCAGACGTGTAGACTATAAGATTCCCTGTTTTCATATGCTCTTCTCCCAGTTCCTTTATTATTTCTGTCCCGGAAGCCGCCTTATTACCTATAGCTTTTTTACCAACAGCTTTCTCGAAAGCTGATATTACTTCTTCAGGAAAACCATAGGGATATGTGGGAAAAGGTGTATCAAGGACAATACCAGCAATCTCCCAGTGACCTGTAGTAGTATCTTTACCTGGAGAACGTTCAGCCATCTTCCCATAAGATCCGACAGGATTATCCGAAGGAGGAACACCCATAATTTCTGCAATATTACCAAGACCAAGTTTGCCGAGATTGGGAAGTTTCAGCCCACCCACAGATTTCCCAATATTTGCAAGGGTATTACTTCCTATATCACCATATTTATGAGCATCGGGAAGTTCCCCTATTCCGACACTGTCCATTACTATAAGTACTATTTTATCAACTTTCATAATTTACCTCCTTAAATAAATAGTTGTTGCATGGTGGGGAAAACAAAATACTGTTCTATCCACTACACATTAAAACAAATCCAATTGCTCTATATTCTCTTTCCCTCCTTTAACTTTACCATATTTTCCACCGCCTCCTGCCTCTAAATACAATCTTCCTTCTCTGGCGAGAATTATATATTTAGCTATTTCTCTTCCCACAATATCCTTCAGATCTTCATAATCTATTCTATGTAAAACATCCATTTCACTTCCAAAGGTATGTATCAATTTATCAAGGGTTACACGACCGATTTTTGGGATAAACTCCAGAGGAATCTGATAAAAATAATGGGGACGATGAACAGGATGGAGTGGTTCAAAATAATCCTGTATAGAAACTATTCTATCCAGAACTCCTCTTACAACTTTATCACTCTTACAATTAAGACATTCCAAAACAGGTGGATCTATCTGAGCAGTAAATCCACATGCCAGACAATGAGTTCTGTGGTACTTGCCTAGTTTTGGATCCAGGCCATAATTAGCTATTATCTTTCTATCTCCTCTCCTGTAAAGAGAAAGCATCAATTCTTTAAAGGTAGGTTTCTCAAGTAAAACCTTATTATATTCTCTTCCTATCTTATTTAAAGAATGGGCATCTGAATTACTTATGAAAGAAAAAATTGAAAGCTCTCCTATTCTGTCAGCAAGAAATGTATCAGAGCTGAGTCCAAGTTCTAAAGCAGGTATGTTTTCAAAAGACTCGGAAGGGAAAACATCAACGAGTCGTCTGGCACAATTGCCAAATATACTCTTATGAGGAGTAAATACATGGGCAGGTATTAAAACACCTCCCATAGACCTTATTATATTAAGAAACTGTAAAGCAGAAATACCACTCTGTTGTGAACTCAAGTCTATATTGGTTATGTACCTGGACATTACTTTACTGAACTCTATTATCTGTTTTAAAAAAGGAAAAAAAGCAATATGATGGGACTTTCCACCATTTTCTTCTGTAGTTTCTATTTCAGCACCAAGCAATATAGTTACTCTATCACGATGCCTGAGTCCTCCATCAGGTAATTCCATAATTTCTTCATCTTTTATAAGCTCTTTTATATCCTTAATTACTCTGGGTGAGGCACAGTCAACTATACCTATTATATCAATACCTTTTCTATTGAGGCATTCCTTTACTATACTTGCAAAGGTCAATTTCCTTGAAGCAGTAATCTTTACTGGCTTCCCTTCATTATTGCTTCCTATATGTATATGAAGGTCTACAAAAAATTCTTTCATATCACTTTAAATTATAATAAAATTATTAAGAAATTACAAGACAAAAATTACTTTAACAATTTGACATATCTTATAATTTTAGCTAAAATTAAACTCTGAAAATTTTTAATAAAGAAAGGTAATGAAAATGCTTATAAAAAAAGATAAAAATAACGTAATAATAATAGGCGGGTCCAATGTTGATATTAAGGGACGACCAAAAGGCATTCTCATACCTCACACATCAAATCCCGGTACAATTGAGATGAGTGTAGGTGGAGTTGCAAGAAATATAGCTGAAAATCTTGGTAGATTAAAAATTAATACAATTTTACTGACAGCTATAGGTGAGGATGAATATGGTCATATGATAAAAAAACGCACCGAAGACAGTGGAGTTAATATGGAGCATATTATATGTGATAGTAACTATCGTTCAAGTATATTTATGGCAATGTTGAACAGGAAAAATGATCTGGTAACAGCAATTTCTGATATGGCTATACTGGATCTCATAACACCTGAATATATACAATCTAAAGAAAAATTATTTGAAGAATCTTCTATAGCAGTCCTGGATGTGAGTATACCTCGAAATACTATTGAGTGCATAATAGAATTATGTAAAAAACACTCTCTAACACTATGTGTAGAACCTGTCTCTGTAAGTAAAAGTGAATATGTAAAAGATCTTCTGAAAGACATCACCATTATAACTCCGAATAAAGATGAAGCTGAAATGCTTGTAGATATATCTATTGACGATATGGAAGGAGTAAGGCAGGCAGGAGAAATATTACTTAATAAAGGCATAAAAATGGCTGTAATCACACTGGGTCCTGAAGGAGTATATGTGGCAACTGCAAATCAAAAAGGATTTATACCTTCTGTAGCAACCGTAGTAGTAGACGCTATAGGAGCAGGAGATGCCCTTGTAGGCGGTGTTATATATGGTCTTATGAAAGACCAGTCAGATGCTTCTGCAATTGCATCAGGGGTTGCTGCTGCCACAATTACTCTCACTTCAAGGGAAGCAGTGAGTTCAGAACTTTCACCGACCAAGCTAGAACAGGTCTACAGAGAATTAGAAAGCAGAATGTTATTAAGGAAAACACTTGTGTAATAAGATTTTAGCTATCAACAGTAAGCTTTATATAAAATCTTATAAGATGTTATCTTATGGAGGTACATAACTTAAATGAATGACTTCAGTAACTACACGATAATTTCAGATAGAGTACAGAAAGCCATAGAGGCGAAAAGACCACTGGTTGCTTTAGAATCCAGTGTAATTGCCCAGGGGCTTCCCTTTCCCATCAATCTGGAAACTGCTGTAAAACTCGAGGAAATCGCTTTAGAAACCGGTGTTTGTCCTGCAACAATAGGTATTATAAATGGTAAAATAAAAATTGGTCTTGACCTCTGTGACATGCAAAAACTGGCTCAGGAAGAAGGAATATTTAAAGTAAGCAAAAGAGATATACCTCTTGTAATAGCAAGGGAGGGGTCTGGAGGTACTACTGTTGCATCAACATGTTTTATTGCATCTATGATGGGGATAAAAATATTCGCCACAGGTGGTATAGGAGGAGTTCACCGGGACGGACAAAATACATTTGATATCTCTCCTGACCTCCGGGAATTGTCTCATAATAATGTAATTGTCATATCGGCAGGGCCAAAATCAATTATAGATATAAAACTTACTCTGGAATATCTGGAAACAATAGGAGTCCCTATATTAGGCTATAAAACTGATTATTGTCCACATTTCTTTACAAATTTGAGTAATTATCCTGTAACTATGAGAGTTGATACACCTGAAGAAATAGCACTTATGGCAAAAATAAAATGGAATATGAATATCCCTGGCGGAATCCTGGTTGTAAACCCTCTGAGTAATGAAGAATGTTTAAGCAGGGAAGAATTCAATAAAGCCTACCACCAGGCATTACAGGAAGGGGAAATCAACAAAATTTCAGGTAATAAAGTAACCCCTTTTCTTCTGGAGAAAATAAATCTCTTAACTGATGGAAAAAGTATGAAAGCAAATATTTTACTTCTTGAAAGGAATGTAAAATTAGCTTCTAAAATCTCCATTGCATGCAAATAAATAAGGCAATAGAAATAATAGAATAATGAACTATCTTTAAATCTAGTGCCTTATGTTTTTACTCTATAGAGTTGTACTTTTTCATAAGTCTGGATTTTTTCCTGGCAGCTTTATTTCTGTGTATAAGACCTTTGGCTACAGCTTTATCCAATTTACTTTCTGCTATTCTTATATCCTTTATAGCTTCTTCCTTGTTTTGAGACTCAATGGAAAGTATAGCATTCCTACAAACAGTCTTTACAGCAGAACCAATCATCTTATTTCGTATTCTTTTCTTCTTATCAACACGATTTCTCTTTATAGCTGATTTAGTATTTGGCACTTATTTCACCTACCCAGTATATATAATAACTTTGCAAACTACAGAATTATATCACAGGCAAAAGGAATTTTCAATAATTTTCATAAGAAAATTTATAAAATAAAAGGAATTAATCAAAAAATCTAGAATAATTATGTCATTCCTGAATAAATTCAATTAGAATACTGTAAACTTTTATGAAAGACAATTCAAAAGTTATAAAAAAATTACTTATAACACATAAAAAATACTCCTCTTCTTTTGATATTCAAATGCTATCCGATATATCAATCATAAAGACTCAGAGTGACTATAAACCTCATAAAAGAGAAGAAATAAACTTTTCTATAGAGAAAACAGATATAAATAAAGAAAAACTAATTATTGATTATCTCAATAAAAAATTCACCAGATATTCTTCATATAATAAATAACTTCTTTCTGTAAATAATTCTGTGAAGATATAAATTATTACGGCTACAGATAAACTGGTATCCATATGGAAAGACTGTCCCTGCCCGGGCATTACGCTTTAGGACCCTATTTTTAGCTTTTATCACAGAAAAATTTACAGGTAGAATAACTTTACTTTTGAGAAGTCTGTCCAAACTTAAAGCTATCTATGGTTGTCTTAAATTCATTCTTAAATGTATCGTAAGCTGATATATTAGTATCAAAATGAATTATATAACCTTCTCTACCTTTTATTAAATAATATATATCTGCTATCATATCCTGCTGTATTAAATGAAGACATCGAGCAGAAATTCCATCCAATTTAACCTCTGTATCTGAAAGAACTTTAACTTTTTTAGGGTCTACATCATCTGAAAGAATAAAGGTTTTAAACTTTTCCATAGTAAAACCCTGCTCAATTTGCATTATTTTTATTAAACATGAAGCAAAAAAATCTTTTTTCTTTACAACAAATTGAACAGGCCCACCCTTTACCTCTGAATAACCCATCCATCCAGATGGTATATTCATAGAAAATCGACCCAGGGGATCTTTAAAAAGTCCACTTCCATACTTGATCCCCGGTACTGACTGTTCTATCCACGGTTCTACCTGAGCCAGAACAGGCATAGTCATAGAAATTATAAAGATAGCAAGTATAAATATACAAGATCTTTTCAAAGTTAACCCTCCTTATAAATTTTTTAGATTTTATTTATTTAAGGGAGACGGAGAAGGTTTTGCTTTATTTTCTCCTTCATCTTTATATATTAAAACATCTTCAAAAGGTTTACTACCAGGGTTAAAAGAATCAACTATTTTAGAAAAATCCTCTTTAAAAGAATTATAAGAATTTTTCAATGTATCGAAATGTAATATTATACACTGACCATTCTTAATAAAAAAATATTCATCTATTAATATTATCTCTTCACGCTCACCATCTTTATATTCTTCCTGCTGTTTTATTAAAAGCCCTTCAACCCCTGCTATATTGATCTTATTTTGTGATAAAATCTTAAATTTATAACCATCTCCTCCCTGATCAAAGCCTTCAAGTAACCAGGAAGATATATCTTTAAGAGTCATTCCTGCTTCCACAGGAAAACCAAATACATAACATGTAGCAAAATCTTTATCACCTTTTAACGCTGTAAATATAGTTTCTCCATTTTCTATACTCTCTTCCCATATAGAAGGTAACTTGAGGGTATACCTGTTTTTAGGATCACTAAAATTTTTTAATTCTCCCTTTTCCTGAGAAAACAGATATCCTCCTGATGATATAAATATAGCTAATAATAAGAAAAAGAATAACATTTTAGAATTCATTATTAACACTGCCTTTCTGGTTCTATTTAACTCTCTAAATTTCTATTCTATATTTATAATATTATCCCTTCAGAAAGCTAAAATTTGAGTAGAAAATATGTAGGGGCGACTTTCGTCGCCCCTACTGGAGGTAAGCGGATTCGAACCGCTGACCCTCTGCGTGCAAAACAGATGCTCTTCCATCTGAGCTATACCCCCCCAAAAACATTACACAAAAAACTCCTGATTAATGGGCCCTTCTGGATTCGAACCAGAGGCCTCATCCTTATCAGGGATGCGCTCTAACCAACTGAGCTAAGAGCCCTTAAATCCCAGATTAGAGGTAAGTTTATCATATTTTCCTTACAGTGTCAAGATACAATTACATTTTTTATCCTTATTACAGATCCAGGTAAAAAGGTGTCCAAAAAACTTTAAACATATACACCTGTCCCTGTCCGGACTCTAGAGCAAAAGATATGCCGCCATGCGTGAGATTAACCCATTATGCATTACGCATTATTTAAATTCTAATAAGTTATGAAATATACTATAAATACAAAACTGTAGATTACTGTAATAACAGATTTCATTATAACAGGATCATAGATTTTGCGTAAGAGCCCGGACAGGGACAGACCTGTGAGATGGATACTAACTTACCTGTCGCAGTCCTTAGAGATCTTCTCTCTAAGATTAAGATACTCCTCTTCTGGCATATAGGAGCGAATCTTCTCAAGGACTTCGTCTACATCTGTTATTTCTTCTGAATATCTTTTTTCTGCATTTTCTCTAACTTTTTTAAAACCCTCTCTCAAATCTTCAGGTTTGATCTTACCCTGAGTTTCAAAGTACAGAATTGCCATCTCCCCTATACCAAAAGTCCATCCATAGGAAAAGGGCGCGGAAATCATACCACCTACAGCTGGTATTAATTTTATAAGGGTAGAACATATCTGACGGCCAAGAAAACCACCTGCAATTGTCACTATCAGAGCCTTTGCAGTCTCAAAATCAATATTTCTGTCATATTTTCTTCCTATAGTAATTACCATAATACATTGAAGTGGTATCATTAAAAAGTAATCAGAAAAAGGTATTGGAATAGCCCCAATACCGGCAATTGCAATTGCATAAGACTGAATAATCTTCCTGCATTCAATTATTCTATCTGTTATCATACATTCACACCTCACAAATCTTCTTTTACTCTAAAATTGACAAGAGCAATACCATTTTCAGTAACCCTCACAAACTTTGTCCTTTCTTCTTCTAAAGCCAGTATAATCCCCGGAGGAAGAGTCCAGTCATCCAGCTCAAGTACATGAAATCCTCCAGTCATATTTGTAATTGAGTACTTCCCTCCCGGCCCGGTAGTTACACTTGTACCATTCTCTAAAATAATTACTACTCCTTCTACACCCGGTTCACCTTCATCCTGCTTTCCATTATCATTTTTATCCACATATACCTTTCCGGCTATAACACCTGTAACATCTCCCAGAGGATATATTCCCATATTTTCAATATTTTCCGCAGAAACTTCCCGGAAAAAAGAAATAATAATTATAAAAATTAAGAATACTTTCTTCATTGTTTTTATCCTTTATATTCTTTATAAATAAAGTGTAATCGGTTATGGATGATGGTTGTTCGGTCTTTCACTTTTCACTTTTCACCCTTCACGTTTCACTTGGCCAATTGTTCCACATGTCTTTCAATTTTTTCCTGGAGATATGTATTTCCCTGTGATACGGCAAGTTCATAAGCTACCTTGAGTTCACAGGTAAAAAATTCTTCCTGTCCACTTTTAAGATAGGCACAGGCAAGACTATAATGCAAATAAGAATCCTTTGGCTTATATAATAAAAGTTTTTTATAAATACCTACAGCATTAATATACTGACCATTAGACATATAGGAAGTTGCTAAAAGTTTATAAGACTCCATATCATTCGGAAATAAAGTAATAACAGTTTTAAATTCAGATATTGCCGCAAGATAATTACCATACTTATAATAAATTTTACCTAAATTAAAATGAGCATCCCCTATATAAACTGAATTAGAAGAAATTTGAATAACTTTCTTATTTTCCTCTATGGCTCCGGGGAAATTTTTCTGAATCTCATAAAGTTCAGCCAGATTACGATGTAACAGATCATTATTCGGTAAAATCCGGGATGCTTTTTTAAATTCCTCCATAGCTTTCTTATATTCTTTAACTTTCATATAGGAAGCTCCCAGATAAATATGAGCTAATCCATGGTCAGAGTCAAAAATCAATACCTTCTTAAATGTACCTATAGCTCCTTTATAATTACCCTCTTCACTGTATATCTGCCCAAGATATAGATATGCTTTAATATGATGGGGTTTTAATTCTATAACCCGATTAAACTCTTTAATAGCATTATCTATTTGATATTTTTCCCTATAAGCTACCCCAAGATTGAAATGAATTTCAGCATTACCGGGATTTAATCTAACGGCTTCTTCATAAGCCTTATTGGCTTTAGCCTCATCACCTGACTTACGATAGGTATTTCCAAGATATACCCATGTGTCAGCATTATTTTTATCTATAATAACAGATTCTTTAAAATATTCAACTGCAAGATCATATTCTTTTATCTCATAATATATATAACCGACTCTGTTATAAAAATCTGCATTTTGTGGATTCAATTCAATAGCTTTCTTATATTCTGCTAGAGAAAGTTTCACTTCACCCATATTATAGTACGTCCTGGCAAGATAAACATGAGACTCTACACTTTCAGGCTTAAACCTTATAACTTTTCTAAAATATTTTACAGCATCACTCCATTTTCTGGCTTTAAAGCTCTTCTGGCCATTTTGAAAAAACAACCTGATCTGATTTTCTCCGGGAGAAACACAAATTCCTCTCGAATAAATCATAAAAGCTATAGTAAATACAAAAAAACATGAACATAAAATAATCAGTAATCTTTTAGACATTTTTTAAAACAAAAAATAAGGAGAATTGAGTTCAATCCCCCTTATTTATAATAAATAATATTACTTCTTTTCTGTTTCTTCTTCCTGTTTTTTTTGTTTACTTTCCAGTTCTCTCAGAGTCTTTTCTACATCAGCAGAAAATGCCTCTACCTGTGCTATTATCTGAGTTGCCTGGAAAGCTATTCTAAGGCCTTCATCAATATGCTTTACATCTTTATCATCAAAGTATTTCTTGAGTTCATTAAAAGCAATTTCATATTCATCAAAAGCTTTTTTGGCATATATAAATACATCGCCAAACATTTTCTGTTCTTCTTCAGTGAAAAAGGATGTATCCAACTGTTCATATTCTTTTCTGGCAGTTTCCAGATTCTTGGAAAGCCAGTCAATAGTTTTCTTAAATTTATCAGGAGGAAACTTACCTTCTTTTAGTTCCATACCTTCTTTGTAAAGACGATCAAAATTAGGATTGGTATAATAAACCTGTTGTTCAGCTCCTACAGTAACTTCTATCTGACTTGTAGGAGTTGCTGCCCCTTTAGGAAGTTGAGCATTACAGACTTCGCAAAGATTGAGAGTTGCCGGATTACGATGACCACACTGAAGGCATACCTTTGTAGAAGCCATAATAGCACTTTCCTGAAGGAGCAAGAAAGATTTATATAATCTATTAGTAGCTTTCTGAGCCATCTCCAGACCATCCATAATATGTTTGGTATTGTCATCTTCAAAATATAAATTCATTTCCTTAAAAGCATCTCTATGAAGATTAAATGCTCTTTCTATACGTATAACCTGTTCTCGTGCTGTAATAGAATCTGGTTCTCCTTTACGTATCTGTTCAAATTCTTTAACAGTTTTTTCCAGTTCAACTGCTATTTTCTGTATGGTCTTCTTTAAATCGGCATCAGATACCTTACCATCACAGACTCCCTTTCCTGCAGATATTAATTCTTTTAGATGAGGAGATTGGTACTCCTGCAATTCACTATCATCCCATTCAGGAAGATCCATATCAAATTCTGTGTCTGATTTAAACTGCTCCACTTCTTTATCTTTTATTTTTTCTGTGTCTACCTCAACTTCAAAGGTTTCACCAAAAGCAGAAGCAAAATCCATTATAGATTCTTCTTCATCTTCTTCCTTTTCTTCTTCGTCACCATACTCCTTATCATCGAACTCACCATTACTCATTAAAATACGCCTCCTTCATCGCCAACATTACTTTTGCTAAAATAAATCTTCTACCTAAATGCCAGTAAGTGGTAATTTAAAATAATTAATTTATTTAATTAAGGAAATAAAGTTCGACAAAGTCTTTCTTGATTCCTCCTTATTAACGGCAGGACAAAAATATTTTTTATTCCAGATATTTTAAAAGTACTACCTTCTCAGGTTTATAATTAAAATACCTCATAGCAAATAACATAGATCTGCGATTTGCCACAGTAATATCTCCAGTAACCACAGGAATGCCTCTCTCTATTGCATATTCTTCCACTCTTTTTAGCAGTTTATTACTGACCCTCTTTCCCATGGCACTCTCCTCTACTGCTATATTATTTACGTAAATCTCATCCTCTCCTGTTACAGAATCTCTCACATCCTCTACAAGACAAAAACCAAGAAAGGAATGACTCTCCTTCTCTTCTGCAATAAAGCTTATAAGAGTTTTTTCTTCTAATCTCTTTTTCAGTTCATTACAAAATTCTGATCTGCATTTTTCTATCTCATGAGTAAGATATCGTCTCAGAGGGGATAAACTAAAATCCAGATAGGCCTTTAACAATCTGGATATAAAGGGAATATCATTTAAATTACCGGATCTTATAATTATTTCCATAAAAAACCCCCTAATCATTTCAATGGAAATTTTATCTTAAATTTTATACCTTCTAAAGCTTTAATTATTTCTTTTCTCTCTTTTTCCTTATTAGATTCAAAGGGGAATTTTTTATACATTCTCTTTCTTTCTTCTTCATAATTTCTGGACTTTAAAAAGTTCAGGGCCTTCTCATGAAAACAAGTAATCTGAATAGCAATATGTCTTAACCCTTTCCTCATAGCTATACTTTCAGCCCTTGCCAGTAATTTATGGGGAACTTCACTATCCCAGTAAGACTCACCTATAGCGAAGTCAAATATCCATGCCTGTTCAATACCTGTAGTACTCTCAGTCACATCAGTAGCCATAAGAAGAAATCCAAGAAGTTTACCATCACTGGACTCTGCAATAAGGAAATAAGAATTATTACGAACTGGAAGGTTTTGTTTTACCAGTTCAAGATCTCTCAGATAATTCTTTCTGGCCTTTTCAAGATTTATATTCTCTCTTAAAGGAGAAAGATGATATTTAAAACATTCTGAAGCAAGTTGAAAAACTGAAGGGAAATCCTCATCTTTAATCTTACGAACTATTATATCCATTAATACCCCCTGAAATAACAATAATAACTGACAGATAAGCGAATACGATATATTATCAGTTAATTTTATGAACTGACTATAAAAACAATTTAAAAAAGAAAAGAAAATTTCCTCTAAATAAAATAAAAAAGAGAGATTTCTCTCTCTTTTTTATCTACTGAGGACTTAATTTATTAGAACATACCCTGCATCAAACCGCCACCAGCAAATCCGCCGCCGCCACAGCCAAGGTAGCCACCAAGGCAGCCTGCACTTGCTGATGCAAAGGCATAAGATCCTCCTCCACCGGCACTTGCAAAGGCTCCTGCAAAGGCACCTCCGCCAATTGCTCCAGCTCCTGCCATTGCTCCTACGCCGCCCATTCCCTGCATTCCGCCCATTCCCTGCATAGGATTCATTCCGCCGCCACCCATCATCTGCATCATCTTCATCATCTTTTTCATCATCTTCATAAGCTTTTTCATCATTTTATGCTTACCATGTTTACCGTGCATATGATGTGGTCCGTGCATATGGTGTGGTCCGCCCATTCCCTGCATTCCGCCCATCATACCTCCCATTTGTCCTCCACCAAAATAGTTATTAACAATGTTCGTAGTATTCTGTTTGTTTCCTATTCCTATTCCCATTTTTCACTCATCCTTCCTTTTTTTATTTTTTAAAAACTGATGTTATTTTCTTCATACTCTATATCACGACAAATTTTAAAAAGTAAAGAGGTCTTTTAAAAAAAAATAAAAGAGAGAGGAAAACCTCTCTCTTTATATTAATTAAAATTTAGAACATCATCGGAGGAGGTGGAGGAGGCATCATTCCACCCATCATTCCACCGGTCATACCGCCCATCATTCCGCCCATCATTCCGCCGCCCATTCCGCCCTGCATCATACCCATAAAGCTTCCAAGTAATCCGCCAAGCTGGGCACCCATAGGTCCGCCTGTCATACCGCCTATCATACTACCCATCATACCACCCATCATTCCGCCCATTAAAGACTGCATAGGATTCTGCTGAGCAAGACCCTGCATAGGATTCATACCCTGCTGGTGCATTGGCTGGCACTGACCGCCACCCATCATCTGCATCATCTGCATCATTTTCATCATCATCTGCATCATCATCTGCATCATCTGCATCTGATGAGGGCCACCCATAGGGCCGCCGGGTCCCATAGGTCCCATTCCCTGCATTTGCTGACCTCCACCATAATAGTTGTTAATAATCGTAGTATTACTTTTCCTGTTTCCTATTCCTATTCCCATTTTTCACTCATCCTTCCTTTTTATTATTTTTTAAAGATTCCTGATGTTATACATTCCTTTTTATTATATCACGACATTTTAAAAAATGTAAAGAGAAAATTTTTAAAAAACTTTTAATTAATATATATTTCTATTATTCCAGTTCCTTCTGGCCACAATATAAGAGTCTACAAGGCCATAAAAATAAAAAAACATAAAAGCCAGCAAAAGACCAATCACAAGGGGAATACAGATAGATGGAGCAAGATCTGCAGGACTGCCGCCATCAGACATAGTATCAAATATTAAAGAAAAAGTTTTAGCCAGATATGAAAAGACGTGGATAATGAGCCACAAAAGAGTGCCAATACTTCCCACCATTACAATAATTCCTTTAAGGATCTGTTTATTCACGAATTGTCCAAGGCCAGGAAGGATAAAAGCAGACATAAGCATTACACTTATTGGTTTTCTGTAGAATCTTTTCTCAGACATCTTATTTGTCGATTCTTCTCTTTATGAATTCATCCCAGTTAGTATCTTTTGATAAACCAAGTCTTTCATATCTTTCCATATTTTTCTTAAGAACTCTGCTGCCTTCTTCCGGAAGTAAAATAGATAACCCATGAGAACGACCATATTCCTCTCCTGTCGTTTCAGAAGCAATAATGGCAATGGAAAGATTCTTCAGAAGTCTTTCAGCAGCTCCCTTCAATTCTTCATCATTTATATCAGTGCTATCCAGAAGTCTTGAAGTAAAATCATATAAATCAACATAACTATTCACTACAGTAGGTATAAACTTGCTAAGATTCCGGTCTAAATCAGAAGTGTCCAGATTGAAATGTTGAGTATCCTGAATTAAAGATTTCATAATATTATCAGGTATATCTGCTTTAGAAAGTCTTAAGGTAAATTCATCCAGAACCTGGCCGAATTCCGTCATTTTCGCAAGATCAATAGCAGACATAGTGGGAGTAAAATTTAACTCACTGTTACCTTTACAGTTTTTGACAAGCTCTTTAGCAACATCAGAAGGAGATAAAGGCACATCCTGTGGAGATTTTTTTATATAAGAAACCATTTTATCAGCAGGCGTGGTAAATCCACTCTCAACCTCCTGGGAAGCTACCATTATATCGGCAGTATCCTTTAATTGATAGGCAACTTCAGCACTTCCCATAAGGCATGCGTCAAAAACCAGTATATCCGGTTTAACACCTGTTTCGTCCCGGAACTTATTCATGGCCTCTTCCATCTCAGGTATGGACATTTTGCCATCTTTCCCGGAAAGGACTCCAGAAAAGCCCTCTCCATGTCCCTGTACTACAACAATATAATGTCTGGCAGGATAATTCTTAATACCCCAGCTCAAAAATTCTTTGAAACTTTCAGGATCACTCATGGAAATATCCCCGAGTTCTGATAAAAGATCTGATTTTATTTCCCCTGTATCTGAAATAAAATTAGATATAGAATTATAGGGGGAATTCTTTATAGCTTTATGAATGAATTTAGCTTTATCTATAGGGCCATCTCCTGTAAGTCCCTTTTGCTTTCCCACTTCAAGAGCCTCGCCAATCATAGTACTGAAGAGTCCAACTCTCTCGGGAAGTTTATGTGCATGGAATTCTTTATATCTGATATTGGGCGGATCAGGGTTTTGAGTTATATAATATCTCCTGACACCGCTCCAGTCACCTGAGATAAAATCCAGTAAAGGAGATCTTTTACGTGATATCTGGGCAACTACATTTACCTTATCATCAGAACCGGTTTTTTCCAGATCTCGCAGTCTTGAAAGGGCAAAACGGTCACGATCACTGTTACCATCAAGATAAAATAGTACTGTCCAATCCTTTTCAGGTTTGTTGTCTGAAGATAAACTCACTCTATCTACAGTTTCAGAGGTAAATTCAGTTTTTTTGTTTCTCTGACTCTGATTTAATCTTATAGAAGCATTAGTATTGTTTATTTTCATAATAAAACCTCTTTAAATTAGCTCACAGCTTTCAGAATTTTAATAATTTTATCTGGTTCCATAAATAAGGTTAGAAAATATATCTAAAATTATTTTATCAAAAATAATCAAAAATAGAATGTTTTTTTGTTAACATTATGTAAACTTTTAGAAATTCCAATATGTAATTTCTCTAAAAGCTTACTGCTTATTTACTACTTTCTCCCAACAGATCTCTGCATTCTCTCAAAAAGTAAGAGTGTTCTGTGACTCTCATCAAATATATTTATAATCTTTGGCATCTGGGAAGCATCACCATTTTCCAGTCCCTGAATAACAAGGTTATACCCTTCCATTTGAAGATCCAAAACTTTACGAAACATATCATGTAATTCATTTAAAGCAGGTGGAACTATAGCCATTTTAAGACGAAAAATCAATTCCTGAGTACGTTCACGAAGATTTTTAAACATAGGCAGAGTAGTCTTTACAAGATTGGGATTAAATCTCATAGGAGGTTGAACCATCCTCTGTGTCAAACTGGCACTCTCCCCAAGATAGGGGCCATATTCCTGTACAACATTATACTCAACTACAACACTGCTCCTTGTCTGTAAAAGCTGAAGTGTAGATGAAGTATCCAGCTTGATATGAGAAAATATTGCTAAAATATCTGAAATTGATGCAAAATAAAGTTTATCCATATTACTCCTGAAATTCAGATACAATCCTTTCTATAAGCTTGGTGTTTCTCTTTGAAACCCTGTCATTTTTAATTGCCATATAAATAGCTTTCGGTGTACCCACAAGAAAAACCATATTTTCTGCTCTGGTTACGGCCGTGTATAAGAGATTCCTCTGAAGCATGATATAATGCTGAGTTGAAACAGGTATTATAACAACAGGATACTCACTTCCCTGACTTTTATGAATGGTACAGGCATAAGCCAGAATAAGCTCATTCAGTTCTTCCATATCATAACTTACAAGCTGGCCATCTCCTATAAAACTTATCCATACATATTTTTCCTCAAGATCTATTTCATGAACCCTTCCTAAATCCCCGTTAAAAACCTGTTTTTTATAATTATTTACTATCTGCATAACCTTATCTCCTTCTCTGAATATATAAGTTCCAACTTTAATTTCCCTTTTTGACCTGGAAGGAGGATTAAGTATCTTCTGAAGTTCCATATTCAGATTAGTAACACCAATAACTCCACGATGCATGGGACTTAATACCTGAATATCATCAACAGAAGAAGGCCATTTATCTCTTAGTTTATTATCACTTAAAGAAATTAATTCTGTTAATACACGCTGTTTATTGAATAAAAAATCAGTACAGATGGTCTTTATATTCTCTGCAATCTGTTCCGGTTCTTCAACATTTAGGATAGAGAAATCATGGCCATCTCTGGGATACTCACCACTGTTGATGCGATGAGAATTAACTATAATAGAACTCTCTTGTGCCTGACGAAATATAGTTTTCAGATATACCGTTTTAAAATATCTGCAGTTAATCAGATCAGAAAGTACATTTCCGGGACCTACAGATGGAAGTTGATCCACATCTCCCACAAGTATAAGTCTTGCATAAGGAGATATACCTTTTAAAAGTGAATTAAAGAGGTATATATCCAGCATAGAGGCTTCATCAACTATAACAAGATCAGCATCAAGAGGATCTTCTTCATCGTGCATAAATTCGTTTTCCCCCGGTATATATCCCAAAAGACGGTGTATTGTCATAGCCGTTTTTCCTGTGGTTTCCGAAAGCTTTTTAGCTGCCCTTCCTGTAGGTGCCCCGATAGAATAGGAAAGTTCCAGATCTTCAGCTCTCAGTATAATACTTCTGATAGTAGTGGTTTTCCCGGTTCCCGGACCTCCTGTAATAATAAGGAGACCTTCAGAAAAAGCCTCATTAAGAGCCATCTCCTGAGTAGATGAAAGAACTACTCCTACCTCTCTCTGTATGGTCTTAATCTCTTCTATTTCAGGGGCTTCCAAGGGAGAAATATCTTTAAATAATCTAAGCCTTCTTGCTATATTAAATTCCAGATGATAGAGATGTTTGAGATATACTGCACTGTCATCTATAATGACTTTCTTTCCCTCAATCATTTCAGAAATTATTTTTTCCACTAAATCATCTGAAAGTCCGAGATCTCTTACAGTCATTTCCACAAGATTTTTTCTTTCTAAAAACAAATGGCCATGGTTTGTAGCTTCCTGGAGCTGATAGGTAATATATGAAGCTATACGAAAAGGAGAGTCTATAGCAAATCCCATTTTCATAGCAATTCTGTCAGACAATTTGAAGCCTATACCCCATATATCTTCAGCAAGTTGATAGGGATTATTTTTCAGTATTTCCACACAGGCCATTCCATAGGTTTTATAAATCTTTACTGCCGTTCCTGGAGGAATATTAAAACCCGAGAGGTAAGTCATAATATTCTTTACCTCTCTCTGTTCATTATAAGATGAAATTATCTTATCTATCTTCTTTAAACCTTTTATTTCCCTGAGTCTCTCAGGAGTATTTTCTAAAACATTAAAAACTTCTGTTCCAAAATGTTTAACAAGTTTCTTTGCTGTTGCAGGTCCTATGCCCTTTATAAAACTGGAAAGATATTGTTCTATACCGCCTTTAGTTGTAGGGAGTATCTCTTCATAAGCTTCAACTGAAAATTGCCTGCCATAGGTTTTATGAACCACCCAATCACCACTGAAAGAATATTTCTCTCCAGTAGTGATTGATGGAAAAATACCAATTACTGTTATTATATCCTGCTCTTTTGTGTCAATACGAGCAACTGTGTAGCAATTACTTTTATTACGAAAAACTATATTCCTCACAGTTCCTTCTATTGTAATCATAGAGTATCCTTCATTTTAAAATTTTACTCTAAATATTATACATAGAAAAGGCTTTTACCTGCTTTAGAGTTTTTACAAAAAAATATTTAGAAAATAAAAAGATAAAAAGAACTCTATATTTCAAGGAATTTATATTGACAAAATACAATAAAAGATTTATAATAATACACGAAAGGGTAATTAATTTAAAATATGTTTACTCTATCAAAAAATGCTCTTCAAGGTTAAAAAATGGGGACTTTTAATTAAAAGGGCTTTTCTGTAGAAGATATCTGTAAAGAGTGAATGAAAGCAGCTAGTTTTAATGTCTCATCTTCTCCTTAAAAAAGGAAGATATGAGAGAAAGTATTAACTTTAAAAACTGGATGGTAATAAGGACTTCTGAGCAGGTTGACTTGGGAAATGCGAAAACTCCATTAAATTTTAACCATTGAAGAGCAAAGCATTTTAGTGGCTTTTTGAAATAAAAAAAGAGCAAAGCATTTTAGTGGCTTTTTGAAATAAAAAAACAGAGGGACTCTCTGTTTTTTTATACAAAATAAAAGTTTATACTATAACAGGTGTTCTCTCTATCTTCATCTTCCCATCTTCATAAGAAGTATAACCTGCATAAGGTATTCCTTTACTGTCAAAGAAATCATCATTTTTTAATACTTTTCTGGAAGAAGGATCTACAAATTTTATTCTTCCATCTTTTATCAATTTCTTAAGATAATTCTTTGATTTCTCTATATTATCATTATTAACCTCACTGGTAGATGCAAAACAGAGTTGTCCTGAAGAATAGGTTCCAAGATTAACACCGCCATCTACATCTATAACTGCTCCATCAAATATTCCATATTCAGAACCCTTAAGTAGTACCTCTACACTGTAACTCACATCAAAACCTGCACTGCCATCATTATTTTTCCGTGTATTACTCAGTATTAAGGGTACTTCCTCCCCTATACCAAAAACCTCTCTATTCTTATCAACAAAATCAATTATATTATCTGAATTGCCTGCAAAGAGGAAATTATTGCCTCTGATCAGATCTTCTGTAAATCTGGTCTTTTCAAGATCTCCCTGGGTAAGTATTTTTCTTTTCGTAAATACATCAGCAATTATATTACTATGTTTGCCCCCTTCCTCTCTCTTATCTACATTAAGCATTGCAAGAGCAAGATCCTTATAGGTAGCATTACTGGGAGGAGCTGTATCAACTCCTTTAGCATAGAGTTTACCACCAACTTCTCTTGTTTTAATAAGAGCTTCTTTCTGGGACAGACCATCTTCTAAATAACTATTGAATACACCTTCTAAAACATCATAGAAAGCGCCGGTAAATAGCTGTGCAAAACTATGAGCTTCTCCACCTAACTGATCCGGTGCAGGATGATCAGGAAGTAATTCAGGTGGACTGTAAGTGAAATCATTTATAGCAGTCCTCAAATAGGGTCTTCCATAAGCACTATAACCAAATTCTTCTCCCATATAAGCAATAATATTGGGTTTTTTGAAATCTCCCCCTGTCTCCTGGAGAAATCTCTCAAGATTATTTTCATCATGCAGACCTGTAAGCATAGCATCAATATCAGCACCTGCTTCGTGAACCGCCCGGGTTTCCTGATTCCAACCCAACCATCCCGGATGAATCCCATCAATCTTGGAATGGCCGCTCTCATGGGCCGTTATTTCAGAGGATTTACCGGTATAATAAATCTGACCGGTTTTTTTATCTGTATAATGAAAAAAGTTTAAAGAGCAATCCATTCTACTGTAATAGGCGTTTCTCATTTCTCCTTTATCAGGATAAATAGTAATTTTCTTCCTTCCACCATAAAATTTAACTTCCCGTCCAAGATATTTTTGAAACATATCTATACTACTATTTACACTTGTAAAAACCTGAGCATTTACGAAAGCAGGTTCATGAGGTTCAAAAATCAAGTTACCGTCTGCATCTGGTTTTACATTACCAATTGTATCTATTTTACTATTATCAGGACCCGGAGTTATATCATCCCCGGGAATACTTGTTATTACAGGTTTACCCACATAGGGATCCTGGGGATAATAACTTACAAGTATATCATTTCTTGAAAAATCACCAATAGAAACATTATCTGGATTTTGAACTCTAGTAGTACTGTTCTGTCTGACTTTTTGATCTGTCTGAACATTTAAATTTGATCCTATCTTCATAAATCACCTCAATAATCAAATTATTATTAGCTTTCAGTCTTCAGTTTTTAACTTTTTACCTTGGCTGATTGCTTTAAATATTTTATATTTACTGAAGCTAATAATTTAACAATAACAAAAATGCTTGTGCATATTAATTAATACTTTATTCAGACTGAATTACCTGCGAATAAATTCGCAGGGTTCCTGCTTCGTTGACCGTGCTTGCCTTCAGGTGAAAACCTTCAGGTAGAGACACAATCTCCACAGGCGTTAATTCCCTGTATTCCACAGGTAGCAAAAAAATTACTCTATGTAATCTAACATAAAGATAGCATATTTCAAAAAATAAATTGTTAATTTTTTAAAATAAATTGTTAAAATTTTGTAAACTTTTGAAATCTTTTTAGACACTTGAACTAACTGACAAAAATTACCTCAACTCAATTTTGCAAAGATTTCTTCATGTTCAGGAAATCTACCTGTAGATTTCTTGGAAAAGATTAGCTGATTATCCTTAACTACTTCAAATACTCCTCCACTGGAAGATATTAATTTAACATGTGATTCAGGGAAATTTTTTTCTATAGCAGACTTCAAACCTGAAGCTGTGGGTTCATAGTTTCACATACTACAATATTCAATTGAAATATTCACAAAAATCACCTTCCTGAAATAAGTAATTAAATATATTATAACAGAAAAAAATAATTTCCAATAACTTTTTACAAATACTATATTAGAGGATTTTTACATCCTACAGTATAATATATAAGCTTATATAAAGTATAGAGGAGAAATTTATGAAGGAACCTGAAAGAAATAAAAAAAAACTTTTACTTTTTGTCACTATTATAATACCGGCTTTTGTTCTGACTATTTTATTATTTATAATTGCCACCCTTAATACTATAGGAGCAGGAGACACATGGTGGTATCTTGCCTGTGGAAGATATATAGTTCAGCATAAAGTGGTACTCCATACAGATATTTTCTCTCATACTTTCTATGATAAACTCTGGATAAACTCCGAATGGCTGACAAATGCTATTTTTTACCTGATCTTTTCTAAATTCGGAAGAGAAGGACTTGCTTTCTACAAAATAATTATGGTAGGTTTTATTTTTACATTAATTATCATGAGAACCTATCTTAAAACAAAAAAATTTTATTACTTATTACTGTGTTTATTCCTTGTATCTTTTGTAGGAAGGATCTTTCTGGATATCAGAGCACAGCTCTCAACATTCCTCTTTATAACTCTAATTCTTTTATTAATAGATTTTTATAGAATAGATAAAAAACCCTGGAGATTGTATATAGTTCCTCTGTTAGTAATACTATGGGTTAATCTTCACGGCGGATATATGTATGTTTTTTTCATATTTGGTTCTTTCTGGCT
>JAKJGF010000172.1 GCA_022704525.1 Bacillota bacterium
ATACCGGCTGTCTTCTCTTCTTTCGTCATTTCCAGTGTCTTTTCTTCTTTTGTCATTCCTTCAACTTTCTCTTCTCTGGTCATACCAACAGATTTTTCTTCAAGGGTCAAACCGGCTGTCTTCTCTTCTTTTGTCATTCCTTCAATTTTTTCTTCTTTTGTAAGGCCTGCAGATTTTTCTTCAAGGGTCAAACCGGCTGTCTTCTCTTCTTTTGTAAGGCCTGCAGATTTCTCTTCAGGAGTCAGACCGGCTGTCTTCTCTTCTTTTGTAAGGCCTGCAGATTTCTCTTCAGGAGTTAAACCGACAGATTCCTCTTCTTTCGTAAGGCCGCCGCTAATCTCTTCAGATGTTACAATTATGGATTTATCTTCTTTAGCAGTATTTTTTTCTTCTTCAGGAACAGAAATAATTCCTTCCTCTTTAACCATAACAGCTTGTTTCTTTTCACTACCTGCTTCCTGAATAAAATCTTTTGAAAATGTCTGTGACTGAGTTGGAGACAAAAATTTATTACTTCCACTCGGATTTTCCTGAACTGATACCTGTCCACCTGATGTTAAATCCTGTGGTTGTGTTATATTAGAGTAACTATGTTGAGCAGGGCTGGTATATGATGAAAAACCCCCTGTTTGTTCTCCTGCACCAGCATAGGGGCTCTGCCGGGTAGATACAACAGGATTTGCCCCTGTTTCTCCAGTAAGACTGCTGCCTCCTGCAGTCTGCACAGTGTTCACTATCTTATTAGAATCTCCACCGAATAGTCCACCTCCACCTGAAGGTGCAGACATGGCAGGAGAGCCATTTGATGAACCGGCAGTTTCCCCCATATTCTGCCATCCACCTGATATACTTGCATAAGGATTCCAATAATCTTTTCCTGTACCTGTAACCTCTTCTACATTTTTCTCACCCGGTTTCTTTTCGTCCCATTCTTTAAATATATCATCTACTGTTACCTTCTTATTCTGCATCAAAAGACTGTTTCCAGCAGCAATTAATTGTTTCCTTTCCGAAGATTCTGCTTCATGTGCTGCTTTTACATTGGTATAAATTTCCGGACGTCCAGTAATTTTAGAACATACAAAGGCAAATACCTCTTGCGTCTTATTTACAACTTTATTTATCAGGGAATTCTCTTGTCTTCTGGCTGCCTCACTTCCCTCCAATACACCATCTTTTAAATTACCTTTTTGTTCAAAATCTTTTAATTCCTTAAAGAGTGCCGGATCTTTAAGTTCTAGCTTTTTTTGTTCCTCATCCCCACCATAGTACATTCTTAAACCTTCGGAAAAATATTCTTCTGTACTTTGAGAAGCTATTATACTCAGTGATTTTCCGCCGTTTTTTTTATATAACTCTTCTAACTTACTTTGCTCTTCAGGACTTAAATTCTTCCATAGCATATGACCTGCCTCATGAGTTATGAGCCCACTCATAGGTTCCCTGGAAAGAACTATTCTGTTTTCCTGAAAGAAAGCTTTAGCATTGGGGTCTCCTCCCATTTCTCCTATATTTCCTAAAAGTATAGTCCCATTTGCTCCACCACTTTCCTTTTTAGTGGCAGCATTTTGTAAATCTACAAGAGAATAATTGGAAAGTTCTTTTGTGATATTAATCTGTCTGGCCTTATTTTCAATAGGATCTAAGGAAGGATCTCCCACAAACATATTATCTATGAGTTCGGCTTTTTTCTGTTCTCCCCCACTCAGGGTTTCAGATGACTTAAGTCCCACTCCATAAGAATCTTCCAGTTCTTCTACTTTCTGTCTGCTCTTTATAAAGTCATTCTGTATATCTTTATATTCATCATTAAATTCATAATATTCTTTCATACGTGTATCAAGATCTTTAGTCAGTTTATCCAGTTCTGCTTCAATTTGCTTATATTCTTTCGAATCTTTCTCTAATGTGGCCTTTTTAGCATTCAGTTCATCCCTGGATGTCAGGATATTTTGCACGTAAGCTGCATAATCTTTATCTTCTACCACTTTTCTATTATTCCATTCAAGAACCTGTGTACCATAGTTATCTCTCTCATCTTCCATAGACTTAAGATTATCTTGCTGATCCTGAGGTAAAAGAGATATGGATTTTTCTCTAAAAGCTTCAGCCTGATTTAATGAATCAGTACGGCTTGTCTCAAGGTTACTCTTCTCTATCTTTAATCTTTCTATTTCATCAATTACTGATTCATCTACAGGACCTCCTGCCTGTTCCTGACTGAGCTTGAGGGCTTCCTTATCTGCCAGCTCGACATTTACCCTGCCAAGTTTTGCTTCGATACATACCGCATCGTTAAAATGTTCATTTGCCTGATCATTATACAATTTACAGGCTTTATCCTTGACTTCCTGTGATGCCTGTGATGGATCTACAGGACTTCCGTGGGAAGCACTTTTTATAATTTCACCATTTTCTCTGAGAAGGTTAAGATCGTCTATCGTAATAAATTTATCAGTAGCTATCTTTTTTCTGGCCTCTATATCTTCAACAGTCTTTTCCACACTATTTATCCCGGCAGAAAGATCTCCAATATACATACGATCTGCCATATCATATTTTTTTCTTTCCTCTTCAGAAAGTCCAGATGGTGGATCTTCAGGCTCTATTCCTAACTGTCTTTTAAGAAGGGTATTATTTCTTCTCTCAGATATGAATTTTTCTTCTTTCTGTTGTATATTTGTCTCGATTTGATCACGTTTTTCTTTAATATCCTGACGTTCTCCTTCTTTCTTATCACATAGCTCATTAACCTTATTTTTTGCTTCCTCCTTACTCTTTGTACCATCAATTCCATAAGTGTCAAATAATTTCTGAACTCTATTATGTTCTTCCTCGAGAACCTTTATCTCTTCTAATTTTGTCTTATAGTCCTGACTGTCCTCTCCTGATTTTTGCTTAATATTTTCCCGTTCTTTATAAAGTGTATCTAGGGTATTGTTGTATTCATAAAAGTTATCTATATCTTCTTTTTTCAATTGCGTGAGATTCCTGAGATCTTTATTAATACTTTCTATTTTTTGTGTATACTCTTCAAGTTTTGGCTTACCTTTTTCAGGATCATTATATATTGAAAGCAATTCTTCCCTGGATTTCTTAAGATTATCATCTGATTTCTTAAGCTCTTCTCTCTGATTCTCCGGTAAACTATCCACCATCTTTTGATAATCTTTGTCTGCTTGTTCCAGGGCTGCCTTATATTCATCCTGAGGGCCAGTAGCTTTTTTCTTTAAATCCTCTATCTTTTCATCAAGAGTTTCTCCTTCTTTCAGGGAAAGATTAAGCTTGTTCTTTTGCTGCTCTAATGTCTTAATCTTCTCCGTATTCCCTTCAGATTCTGCTTTTTTAATATCCTCATCAAGTGTTTTAAATTGTTTCCATTGCTCCAGTTCAGTCTTTGCTTTTTCCATATCATCTTTTTTACTATCCAGCACTTCTTTTTTCTTAACTGCATCATTAAAGCTATTATTATAGTCCTCTATGCCTTTATTTTGTACTTTCTCGGGTTTTACTGAAGAACTATCAGATAAGCTCCGGGCAGGCCGATTTTTTTGAACCTCTTTATTCTCATTCTCCTTCGTCTTTGTATCTTTCTTTTTTATATCATTACTGAAACGTCTCTCATAATCTTTAGAAGCTTTTTGAGAAACTTTTAAATCTTCCAGTGGCAACTTCTCTGGAACTGCTGCCCTTGTTCTGACATGGTCTGCTTCATGATTGGCCTCTGAGGCCTGCTGTATTTTCTGCGGAGTGCTCTGTAATGTTCGAGACGGTGTCATATCAGTAGCTTCAGTCTTTAATTTGTCCTGTTCTCTGGACGATTTGAATGGAATAGGAGGAAGTTTCGGATCAAGAGTGGAAGCCCGGCGAGAAAAGACATTGCTTGAAGTCTTCCGGTTTGCAGAGTACCGGGTTTTCATCTGTCTGGTTTTAATATATTCTGAAAATTCTTCCTTATCGGATTCTCCCATAGAAAGAGGATTGAAGAAATAATTTACTTTATTTTCCCTGTCTTTACCTTTATATCTGCCTGTACGACCGGTTCTTACTGTTCTGGTCCGACCCGTATTACCTTTTACATCTTCAGTCTCTCCATCTCCCTCGCCACTGCTCTGGAGATCATCTTTTTTCTTTTTATCATCATCTTCATACTTATTCTTCGGTCCTATATTACCTGTAACCAGACTGGCCAGTGTGGCCTGTTCTTTTGTAAAAGGGGCACTTACAGCAGGATCAGATATAAAAGACAATCTTGAATAGGAATTTTTTAAAAGCAATTCCCTGAGATTCAATGTCTGTGTGGAAGTATGCTGTTCTTTATTTCCGGCAGACACTTCTCTACCGCTTTCTCCTGAGGGTGTCTTTAATTTAACTGTTCCACCTTCAGGCATATCTATATCTTTACCCTGAAGTCTGGCATATTTCTCGTTTTTTACGTTTATCTCATAAGCTGTTTTCATTTTTTTAGCAATAGAAGACTTATTAGAAATTACATCGCTTGAGAGTTTCTTATTTTCGATAGAAGGTTCTCTATTATCATCTTCTTCTTTAAGAGATCTTTTATCCTCTTCTAAAGATTTCTCTTTAATCTGAGGCTGTATTTTTTGCTGAGGTAAATTCTGCAAATGAGTAATAAAAGCAAGCTTTGCAGGATTATATAGGTTCTCAGTGTTCAGCATATCTCACCATCTCCTGTACGTAATAATCCCTTTTTAATAATATCACGACAATTTTTTAAAAGTAAAATAATTCTATATATTTTAAATGATAAAATATAATAATAAATAATATTATAATTTTAAAGTAATTATACAGCCATATTACATTTCTGTCAAGATAAAAGGCACTACAAAAATATAATCTTAATATTTACACAGTTGTTTTATTAATTTTATTATAAATTATAAATTTTTACTATAAAATCCGAAGGAGAAGTTATAAATTTCCCATATTAAAGGATTTTCAAAATGTAATGTTGAATTTATAAAAAACTCTAAGAGCATTATTATAACTTGAAAGGAGAAGGGAAATATGGATGCCAGAAATAATTTTCTTGATGAATCTTCCAATAAAGTAAAAATAGGGCCTTCCAAAACTCTTCAAATACTGATGTTATTTGCTCATAAATTCCTTTACCCGGACCTTTATTCCGATTACGATATAACAGAGGAAAAATTTGAAATACTTCTTGATTTACTGGAAGAAAAAATAACAGAGGAACTGGAAAAAGTAGAAAAAGAATTTAATCCGGAGAAAGAAGATATGAATGATGATATGAGAAAAAAGGTAGAAGATCAGTTTAATTATCTTATAGAATCTGGTGATCTGTTTCTGGAAGCCATAGAACAGATGAGAATGTTTCTGGAATGTGAAGAAGAAGATGATGAAGAAGCCAATGAATATCTCATTACAGGAATCGAAGTAGCAAGAAAGGGTGACAGAAGACTCAGAAAATCTCTTGAAATATTTGAAGAACTGAGAGAGTCAAATTAAAGAATATGGATAGAAACTATATAATGGGTAAAAAAATTAAAGAAGCCAGGGAAAAAAAAGGGTTTAATCAGAAAGATTTTGCAAAAATGCTGAATGTCTCACAGGCATCTGTGTCAAAATATGAGTCCGGTGAAAATGTTCCCAGGATGAAGAAATTAAAAGAAATTGCTTCAATACTTGAATATCCTCTATCTTATTTTCTGGATGAAACTTTAGATCAGGATCAAGATAGTTCTCAGGAAAGGAAAAAAGAGATAATGAAAGTAGTCCGGGAATTCTGGAAAGGACTGGGACTGGATGGGAAAAAGGAGGTAATTTTAGATGAACCCCTTGTAAGATTCTGTATTTCCAGAATTGAGGGAGGGGTCTATGATACTAAAAAACAGTTACAAGTAATACACATACTTAAATTAATAGAGGAGCTGGCATCTCCTTTAGACTAAAAGAGATAAGCGGTCTGTGATTTGTTCCTGCAAAGTAGTGAAAGAGAGGTGAGAAGTGATGACTTCTCACCTCTCACTTCTCACCTCTTATAAATTCTATTCAGTTCACTCATTAGCATATCTTCAGAAACAAGCTCAGTAACACAGTCAAATTGTAGTTTAATAGGAGGAGAAATTATTCCATCATTAAAATTCCCATCAAGACGTCCCATAGTTTCAAAAACATTATCTATAACCTGGGAAGAAAGCTTTCCTTTAACAGTGGCCATCATATCTCCAAATCCTGGAGTCCAGATTTTTTCGGTTTCTTCTTCTTTCTTCTGGTCAGGCCTCATATCTATAATATCCCTGGGAGCAATATAACCCTGTTCTTCTTCATCAACACTCATATAACCACCAAGTAATTTTTTTGTTTCATATTCCTGAAGTTCTTTATAATAATTTTCAAGTTCTACATAATAAGACATTCTATGTTTTCCGCCATCTATTTCACTCAGTGCTTCAGAACTCAATTTCTGAGTTTCTCTGGAATAAAAAATCGGTGGCAATATTTCATCTTCTTCATTCTTTTCTTCTTCGTAAGGATTGGTATCAATTATTTTATCATTTAAACCCTGCATTTCATCATAGTAATTTTTAAGATTTTCATAATAAGACGAATCATATTTCTCTCCATCCACATAACTCAGGGCTTCTATACTGAGGGAATGAGTATCCTTTACAACAGACCCTTCTTCTTTTCTCTCGAATATATCTTTATCTCCTGCATGATACAGAAGGAGTTTATTTTCATATTCTCTGCGTTCCTGTTGATATTCCGAGAGTTTCTGATAATAAGACATTTTATATTTTTTACCATCTATCTCGCTATAGGCATTGGCAGTCAAATCAAGGACTTCTTTAGAATAAAAAATTAAGGGATCCATTTTATCTTCAAAGGCCTCTTTATCACCCAGGTGAAGGCGAAGTGTTTTTTCTTCATATTCTCTGACTTCTTTATAGTAGTTTGCAAGGTCTATATAATAGCTTTTTTTATATTTCTTACCACCTGCTTCACTCAGAGCATCAGCACTCAATTCCTGTACTTCACGGGAATAAAAAAGAATGGAATCAGGAGTTGATTCATCTACTTCTTTGTTAAAATCTCCTTTGGCTTTATGCTTATTAGCTTTTTCAAAGAGATTTATATAATAGGAAATGGAATAACGATTATCATCCAGATGACTTAAAGCATCAGGACTCAGAATAAGATTATTGGGAGGAAAAAGAAGTTCATTATAACCGAGTTCTCCAGAAGATTTTCCGGGTTCTTCATCTCCTGGCTGAGGAAGAACAGTCTGCTTTGCCATCTCTTTTAATGCCTGCTCCAGAGGAATATAATAAGTTATACTATATCCTCTTTCGCCAGTATGAATAAAGGCTGAAGGTTTTGCTTTTTCTTTTCTCTTTAATTCCTCCATTTTACACTCCCTTTCCTGAAGAAATTTTTAAATTAACCTTAAGATAAAGGGGAGGAACTTTCTCATCCTTCTGATATTTAGAGGAAATATCCTGTATTTTCTGGATAGATTTTAAATGTTTTTCTTTATTTTTACCATGAATTAAAAGTATCTGAGACCACAATTGAGAATCCAGAGTTAACAGAGGATTATGGAAAGGATCATCTAATAACTTCATTACTGTCACAGGAGATGATAATAACTCAAATAAGGGACTCTTATATATCTTTTCACCTAGAATATCTTTTGGCACATTCAGAACATAAGATTCACCATCTTCAGAATTAACCTCTACCATATAAGAACCATCAGCATAGATAGTCCTTCTCTCTACTATACTGTCATTATTAAATCCTGTAGTAAGACGGGCCACACCAGAATCAGGCCAGGAGAAACACTGCTGGGTAGTTCCATTCTCCCAGCTTTTACATAAATAACTGGTACCATCGGCATATTTCATACCCAGTTTAAACTTATCTCCTCCATAAGAAACTTCAGATAGTAATGATTTATCTGTATACCTGACAGTTCTCCTTGTTTTCCCATCTTCAAAACAGGTTACACCTTCTTTTGTTCCATCCTTATAGCTATATATCTTCTTTGTAACTCCATTGGGAAGTGCAAGTAAATCATATGAATTACCATCGGGATAAAATACAAGCTGTCGTGTTATATTATTATCATAATGGTAAGATGTATTCACTGTTCCATTCTGGTATTTCTTTGTATAATGAACTATCTGGTTCATAGGTAACCAGGAAATCTTTTCCTTTTCCCCCCTGGAATTTATCTTTATATCCATACCCCGTCCTGTTCCATGGATCACAGATTTTCTACGAATATCAGGAGTGGAGTAGTCTATCTGGAAAGCTCTTGCAGGGAAAGCCATAATTCTGCCCTTCTTTTTACCGGAACCATCCTGGAAGTCAATATATTTTCTGCCATCACCGTAGTCAATAGCCATACGACTGTTATTTCCTTCGTCAATCCTTGTATATCTGACACGATTTCCATCTTCTCCTTTAAGTGAACAATGGACTAAAAATCTATTTTTTCCTCTGTATTTCCAGAGACAGGTTTCTGTATCATAATTCATACTTTCTTCTATATAGACATCTCCGTAATTAAAAACACTGCTTTCTACAGAATTCCCTTTAATTAACTGTGTAAAATCAAATGTTCCTGCCTGATCTTTTACCTGACGCTGTTTAATACCTTCTTTCTGCCAGCTGGTAACTGTTTCATGGAGTCCCTGAGAGTATAATCTTTCTCTTCTCCTTATACCTTCATTACTCCAGTGAGTTCTGTTCTCGCTTATCATATTATCTCTTGAGAAACTTTCTTCAAGTCGGGTTTTAATAGAAGTCATATCTACAGGAAACTTTACTGACTCCTGGCTGAGTAATTCATAGGTAGGAGAAATAGTAGAAAGGTTTAAGGACTGATCAAGAGAATTAATCTTATTGCTAAGATATCCTTTCATCCAGGCCGGTGAGTTTTCCAGTCTGCAATTTTCAGGTATATCAAACACTTTATGACAGCATAACACACCATTACCTAAATTTACAACTCTCCCTTTCCTATCGTCAGTTACAGCAGTAGTTGAGGCATGGGTTCCTAACTCCACATTATCATGTACTCTTATTCCATCCTGAATTTTTAATTGTTTAAATTTATTTTTATTTAATCTCTTCTTTTTAATCAAAGCCAGTTTTGTATAATAAGGTTCCATTTCTTCGTACAACCCTCTTCTTAGTTTTGCGCAGGAAGGACACAGAACCATATCAACATTCACCACACACTGACACATCTGACAGAGTCTTTTAAGCTTCATATCAGTATCAGCATTAACCTCTGTAGGACAGATACCTACATATTTTGTTTTATCCCATGCCATAATTTCTTCGGCTTCTTGAAGTGTAGCAGGATCTAAATGTTTTTTCCTGTTTTCAATAACTTCTTTTGTCACAAAGGCACCTTTAGTAGAGATACCCAGTTTATCGACCTGGGACTTATCAAACATACCCATAGTTTTACTGGTTTTATCATTGATCTTATTAAAGAGACTGCCTCCCGGGCTAAGAGTTTCCTTTGTATTAACAATATGACCGATAGTGGATGCCTTTATTTTTGCAGCTTCTTTCATCAAAGCAGGCTTAATAACATCAACTATATTACCAATAAACTTAAGAGCTTTACCTATAGTTGATCTATTAGGATCCTGAACATCAGGTATAATTTTATCTTTTAAATCTTTTAAACTGGCTGGTTCATTAAAAATTCCTGTTTTTTGTAAAACTTCTGAATGTTTTGTAGCAGTTTTAACTGAAGGGTCAGCCTTTGTAACTACTCCTACAGCACCATCTCTGTTAGAGATCTTATCACTTTTCATTTTTGAACTGATTTCTTTAGGGCTATCTATTCTGTTTATCTGTGACTTCTCTAAAATTTCTTTCTTTCTTATATCATAATCTTTTGATTCAACGGGCTTCCTGGGGACAGAAATCAGAGAAGGTTTTTCAGGAGAGTCAACTGTTTTTGACCAGGTAACTACTTTTTTATCCTTAACAGCATCTACCG
>JAKJGF010000173.1 GCA_022704525.1 Bacillota bacterium
TTAATGACACCTGTAGCATTGGAGCATGGTTCCAGGTTTGCCATACGTGAAGGTGGACGGACAGTTGGAGCAGGAGTTATTACAAAGATATTAGATATTTAGGAGTGTAGTCTTTGTTGAAAGTGGGTAAATAATTATGGCAAAAAAGAAAAAAGAACATCGATTAAATGTGACCCTGGCCTGTACTGAATGTAAAAGAAGAAATTATAATACATCTAAAAATAGATTGAAGAATTCCGGGCGTATGGAACTTAAAAAGTATTGTAAATTTGATAGAAAACATACGCTTCATCGTGAAACACGGTGATGGGTAGACTCAGGCCTGTAGCTCCAACTGGCAGAGCGCCGGTCTCCAAAACCGGATGTTGTCGGTTCGAATCCGGCCAGGCCTGTGATTTAACTAATTCCATATAAAGGGTGAGAGGTAATAGTAGTTTTATGCAGGAATTAATCGAAAGAATAGGAAGTTTTTTTAGGAAAAATTATGTAGCTTTTCTTAAATATTTGAAGTCGGTAAGATCAGAAATGAAGAGAGTTACCTGGCCTACTAAAAAAGAATTGTATACATCTACTCTTATGGTGACTGCCGTTCTTTTTGTAGTTTCAATCTTTGTATATTTTGTAGACAATATATTTACATTTCTTTTTTTGCACGTATTATATAAAATGCATTAAGAAACTATACAAAATATTCTAGGAGGTGTGGGACTTCTTTAATATAAGCAGGTCCCTTTATTTATGACTGATGAAAGTCTAGAAGTAACAGAAAGGTCTACTCATGAAATAGGTGTTGATGAGGATATAGAGGATAAAGATAAAAAATGGTATGTAATTCATACTTATTCCGGCTATGAAAATAAAGTAAGTGCTAATTTATTGAAAAAAATAGAATCACGGGGTATGAAGGATTATATAGCACAGGTTCTTATTCCTACGGAAGATGAAGTAGAAATAAAAGATGGGAAAAAAAAGATTACCAAGAAAAAGATTTATCCCGGATATATTATGGTTAAGATGAAACTTACAGATGATTCCTGGTATTTGATTAGAAATACGACAGGAGTAACGGGATTTGTCGGTTCCGGTGTTGGTTCTAAACCAATTCCTTTAGAAGAAAAAGAAGTTAAAAGCATACTTCGTCAGACCAGGGCAGAGGTCTCTAAATATAGAGAATTATTCCATAAAGATGAACCGATTAAGGTTATTTCCGGTCCCTTTGCTGATTTTACTGGTGTTGTGGAAGAAGTTTATCCTGAAAGAGCAAAATTGAAAGTTTTGATTACTATATTCGGAAGAGAAACGCCGGTTGAAATAGAATATGGCCAGGTAGAAAAGATTTGATTCAAAAAGTTTTGAAAGGGGTTATAAAGTGTGGCTAAGAAAGTTTTAGGAATGGTTAAATTGCAGATATCTGCCGGTAAGGCTAATCCGGCACCTCCTATTGGCCCTGCCCTGGGTCAATATGGATTAAACATTATGGAGTTTTGTAAGGCTTATAATGCTAAGACAGCTTCTCAGGAAGGTATGGTAATTCCTGCAGAGATAACTATTTATGCAGATAGAAGCTTTACTTTTATAACAAAGACACCACCTGCGGCAGATTTGATATGTAAAGAACTTGGTATAGAAAAAGGATCAGGTGTTCCAAATCGTGATAAAGTTGGAACTCTTACAGGAGAACAGATTAAGAAGATTGCAGAGATTAAGATGCCAGACCTTAATACCAGGTCTCTTGAATCTGCCTGCCGTATTATTGAAGGTACGGCCAGAAGTATGGGAGTAACAATTCAGGGTTAATTTTAAGTAAAAATTTGGTCTCGAGAGGAGAGGTTTTATGGCTAAACATGGAAAAAGATACAGGGAAGCTCTAAAAAAAGTAGACCGTAGCCGTTTGTATCCCGCTGGAGATTCTATAAGTCTATTAAAAGGGATCTCCAGTGTAAAGTTTGACGAGACAGTAGAACTTTCTGTCAGATTGGGTATAGACCCTAAAAGAAGTGAGCAGAGTGTAAGAGGTACTGTAATTTTACCTTATGGGACAGGTAAAACTCCAAAGGTACTGGCTTTTGCCAAAGGTGATAAGGCTAAAGAAGCTAAAGAGGCAGGAGCTGATTATGTAGGAGATACTGATCTTATAGAGAAGGTCAAAGAAGGATGGTCTGAGTTTGATGTGGTAGTTGCCACACCGGATATTATGGGACTCATAGGTAAGAGTCTGGGTAGAGTGTTAGGACCTCGTATGCCCAATCCTAAAGCAGGAACATTATCTTTTGATATTGGTACTGTCATTAAGGAGATAAAGTCCGGCAAAGTTCAGTACAGGGCAGATAAATTTGCCATAGTTCATTCATCTATAGGAAAGATTTCTTTTACAGAAGAAGCTTTAATTGGGAATCTGGTTGTTTTTGTTGATGCTCTTATAAGAGCCAAACCAGCTGCTGCAAAAGGACAGTATTTGAAGTCCATAGTAATAAGTTCAACTATGAGTCCGGGTATAAAGCTGGATCCTGCTCATATAAATACTCTGGTTTTAGAAAAACAGAAAGTATCGGTGTAAATAGCTGTCAACAGACAGCTTTCAGTATCTATATGTAAATAAGTTTTATGATCTGAGAAGTAGGTGTAAATACTTAATAGTCTTTTGACTGCCTGCGGAGGTCTTGTGAGTGAATCTAAGAAGACTTCTGTTGGCAGAAGTCTTCTTAGATTTTATTTCCTGAAAAGCTGAACGCTGAAAGCTAATTGAAGGGGGGGATAAAATGAGTTATCAAGTAACCAGAATTAAACCTGAAAAAGAGCAAATGGTTGAATTTATTAAAGATAAGTTCGAAAAATCTCAGATAATTATTCTTACTAATTACAGAGGTGAACTAAAAACACATGGGTTAACAGTTAAAGAAGTATCTGGTCTCAGAGAGAAAATTAAAGAATCAGGCAGTGAATATAAAGTATTAAAAAACACCCTTGCTCAGATAGCTGTTAGAGATATTGGAATAGAAGCACTCGGTGATTATTTTGTTGAACCTACTGCCGTGATTTTTGGTTATAAAGATCCTGTGGCTACAGCTAAAGCTATTCTGGATTTTAAGAAGGAAGCCGATAAAGATAGAAATCATCTGCCTCTTATTAAGGCAGTATATATGAATGGTAAATTTTTATCTGCAGAAGAACTGGATACCCTTGCTACATTACCGCCTAAAGAAGTTTTATTAAGTCAACTTCTCGGAGCTATCAAAGGACCTGTTCAGAATCTGGCAGGTGCATTTTCTGCTCCTTTAAGAGATTTTGTAAATGTTTTACAGGCTATAGTAAAACAAAAGGAAGAGAATAAATAATTTAAGAAAAGCTATCAGCAATCAGATTAAGGAATAAAAGCTGAAAGCTGATGACTGAAAGCTAAAAAGCTAATTAAAGAAAGGAAAATATATTATGAGTATTACGAAAGAACAAATTATTGAAGCTGTAAAAACTATGACAGTTTTAGATCTGGTTGATCTTGTAAAAACCTTTGAAGAGGAGTTTGGCGTTACAGCCGGTGCACCTATGATGATGGCCGGTATGATGCCAGCTATGGGTGCTGCTGCTGCCCCGGCTGCCGAAGCAGCTGTTGAGCAAACAGAATTTGATGTAATTCTTGAAGATGCAGGTAAAGAAAAGATTAAGGTTATTAAAGCTGTAAGAAAAGTAACAACACTGGGACTTAAAGAAGCTAAAGAACTTGTCGAAGGAGCTCCTAAGGTTGTAAAAGAAGCCGTTTCGAAAGAAGAAGCTGAAAAGGTCAGACAGGAACTTGAAGCAGAAGGCGCAAAGGTTACTATAAAATAGTACATAGCGGTCTGTTGCTTTCGTAGGGGCGAGGCATTGCCTCGCCCCTACTTTTGATAATATTATTATTCATTTCTCAGGGAGTTCATTATGAATAAAGACATAGTCTTCGATGCCTTGGAGTTTGCTGTAAAAGCTCACAGAGGTCAATATCGTAAAGGAACGAATGTACCATATATAGTCCATCCTATAGGGGTTGGAAAGATTTTAATTGACTGTGATTGTACAAATGAAGTTGTGGTAGCTGGCTTTCTCCATGATACAGTGGAGGATACTCCTGTTACTATTGAAGATATAAAAAAGGCCTTTGGTGAATATGTTGCCTTTATTGTAAAGAGTGTATCCGAACCGGACAAATCCGATACATGGGAGAATAGAAAAAAACATACGATTGAAATTTCGAAAACTGCACCGTTGGAAGTACTTCTTGTGGAAATTGCCGACAAACTTGATAATATAAAAGGATTGAGAGAAGCCTGCATTACAGATAGTATGTCAGTCTGGAATCGGTTTAAACGTGGTAAAGAGAAACAGGAGTGGTATTATAGAACTCTTTCACAGGTACTGACTGAAAGATTGAAACAAGAACCAGGGCTGACTCTTGCCAGACAGTTCGCTTCGGAGGTGGAATGGGTTTTTAAGGAATAAAGTTTTTTTCAGATTTCAGATCTTTTCAATTCTTTATTCGGGGATTTTATATTCCTTAATCTGGTTTTCCCATTTATTTATATATAAGGTAGATACTTTTTTGCTTTCTTTGATGGGAGTAAAATCATCAGTAATGTTGAGAAGAGCTTCTTTATTCCATAGTAATTCATTTCTATCATAACAGCTCATTTCATAGGCAGCACAGAATTTTATTGCATTAAAAGGACATACTTCTACACATAGACCGCAGAAGCAGCAGAGAGAAAAATCAATTTCAAATATATCAGGAACAAGACCTTTTCTCTTCTGAGCTTTTTTACCTGCTACTCTGATGCATGAACAGGGACAGACTCTTACACAACTTCCACAGGCTGTACATAACTCTTCACCTGTTTCTTCATTCATCACAAGTTTAAGCCAGTTTCTGGTATTTTTGTACATAACCCATCTCTGGTCAGGATAATGGAGGGTAACAGTAGGTTTAAATATATACTTTCCTGAAACCCAGAGGCCAGTAAGACAGCTTTTAAATCCATCCCATATCTGTGCAAAATCATTTGCTGTTTCCTTAAGTCCCAGAAGGTCTCTCTGAACAATCTCTGCTTGCTTTTTCTTAATATCCAGCTCTTTACTCATAATTACTTCTCCTTATTATATCTAAAAAAGACACTTTCGAGTTTTTCTTTATCTATTTTTTCCTGAAGTTTTATAAGGCCATATAAGAGTGATTCCGGTCTGGGGGGACAGCCCGGGATATACACATCTACCGGTATTATTTTATCCACACCGGGGAGAACTGAATAGGAATCATATTTATATATTCCTCCAGTATTGGCACAGTTACCCATAGAAATTACATATTTGGGACATGGCATCTGTTCGTAAAGTCTTTCAATGAGAGGAGCCATTTTTTTTGTGACAGTCCCTGCAACTATCATTAGATCTGATTGCCTTGGTGAAGGTCTGTAGAGTCCTGCTCCGAAACGGTCTATATCATACCTGGATGCAGCAGTTGCCATCATTTCAATAGCACAGCAGGCAAGTCCAAAAGTCATTGGCCATAGAGAAGATCTCCTGGTCCAGTTAAATATCACTTCTGTAGCCCCCTGCAGTACCTGTCCGCCGGGAAGTTCAGCTATTACTGTAAATATATCTTTTAAGTAACTCATTCAAGTATCTCTCCTTATCGTATTATATCTATGCCTATAAGAGCCTTCTTTGCAAGTTCAATAAATAGATTGGGTGATATACCAATAAACAGGGTTCCCGCAAAACATGCCCATAGAGCACCCATTGTAAGCAGGCTATATGAAAAGCCTTTCTTTTCTGTTTCAGGAGGTACGAAATACATAAAGTAGACAACTCTAAAATAATAATAGACACTTATAATACTATTTATTACTGCCAGAATTACAAGAAGATAGTGTGAAGCATTTACAAGCTCTCCAAAAATAAAAAACTTTCCTATAAATCCTATTGTGGGAGGAATACCTGCCAGGGATAGCATGAAAATTGTGAGCATTCCTGCCAGCAGAGGAGATCTCTGGCTCATTCCGGCATAAGATGGTATATTATCACCTGTCATATCTTCTGAAAGTATTATAACAGCAAAGGCACCAAGATTCATATATATATATGCTGTAAGATATATGAGAATAGGGGAGACATCAAAGGTTGCACCTGTGTATCCTGTAGTGATTTTATAATGATAAATTCCTACAATTCCTGCAAGTATATAACCTACATGAGCAATACTTGAATAACCGAGCATTCTTTTGATATTATTCTGACTTATAGCCATAAGATTACCGGTAAACATTGTAATTATAGAAATTACCAGTAAAATAATACTCCAGTTTATGGAGAAGTTATTTGTAAATACTACAAAGAAAAACCTGAGTAACAGGGCTACACCAGCACTTTTGGAAGCAACTGAAAGAAAAGCCGTAACAGGTGTAGGTGCACCTTCATATACATCGGGTATCCACATCTGAAATGGAAACATACCTATTTTAAAGCCGAAGCCTGCCCCCACAAGTACTAAACCCAGGAGTGCAAGAAGAGTATAATCAGGTATAAGTAATTGAGTTTTCCCTCCCAGTGCTCTGGCAATCAGGTATATATTTGTCTCGCCTGTAAGTCCGTAAAGAAAGGAAAATCCCATAACCAATATTGCTGCAGAGATAGCTCCGTAAAAGAAATATTTGAGACTTGCTTCTCTGGATTTCATATCATCTCTGTGATAGCCTACGAGTATGTAACTGCTTATACTTACAAATTCAAAAGCCAGCAGTATAAGTATTAAATCTGCACTGGAAACGAGAACTAACATACTCATTAATGAAAAGAGGATTAATGCAAAAAATTCAGCTTTATATTCCATACCACGGTACACATAGGCTATAGAAAATAAAATTATTACAGAACCGGCAATAAGAAGTAAGGCTTTACAGAAAATAGAAAATCCATCTACAGCATATGAACCCTGGACTATAAGCCAGGTTTTATTAGAGCCTAAAATAAAAAGGCATATAAAGCTTATAATGGTAAATCCATATGCCAGAAAACCCAGCCAGTATTTTTTTATATCAGAATATATAATATCAATAAATATTATGAGAAGGGCTCCAAAACATAATACTAACTCAGGCAACAGACGTATTAAACCTGTATTCAAAAAAATTCCTCCTTAACTTTATAAGTTCAGAATGGTGAGCATGGAAAATACGGATTTGTTTACTATATCAAGAATCAGTGCCGGATATATACCAAGTAACACTGTTAAAATCATCAGTGGTGTAAGACTTCCAATCTCTACCAGATTCATATCACTGAGCCCTTTCCATTTTATATTAAGAGGTCCCAGAAATATACGTTGTACAGTCCAGAGCATATATCCCGCTGTTAAAATTACTCCAAGTAAGGATAAAGCCACTATAATCTGTAATGGAATAAAAAGGCCTGTTGCAAAGGGACCTACTCCATAGGCTCCAACAAAAACGAGAAATTCTCCAACAAAGCCGCATAATCCAGGCAGTCCCAGAGATGCCAGGGCAAAGAGAATAAAGAAACCTGCATATACAGGCACAGTTGCTCCGAGTCCACCAAAACTGTTTAAATCTCTTGTATGAGCCCGTTCATAAATTACTCCAACCAGGAAAAAGAGTGCTCCTGTTATAAGACCATGACTTACCATCTGCATAACAGCTCCATTCAGCGCAGCAGCTTTAAAATTTATTACCTTTTGAGTTATATCATTTCCTGCAGGTGTTGCCGCAAAGGCGGCAACTGTTCCAAGCATAACATATCCCATGTGGTTTACACTTGAATAGGCAACCAGTTTTTTTAAGTCAGTCTGGGCCAGTGCACAGTAAGCACCATAGACAATACTTATAAAGGCCAGAATTGCCACAGGAAAAGCAAATGTAGCAGATGCTTCTGGCAGCATTGGAAGAACTACTCTTAAAAATCCATATGTCCCCATCTTAAGGAGAATTCCTGCAAGTATAACACTTCCTGCTGTAGGGGCTTCAACATGAGCAAGAGGAAGCCACGTATGAAATGGGAAGGTAGGAACTTTTATAGCAAAAGCTATGAACATAAGCCAGAATGTAAGGGCTCCAAGGGCAAATTTTCCTCCAAGAGGGTGCTGTGTGGCAATGTCCAGCATATTTAACGTATGGGGACTGGTATTGAAATAAAGTATCAATATACCAATAAGCATGGCCATACTTCCTACAAGAGTATAGAGGAAGAATTTTATTGCTGCGTACTCTTTTTTAGGCCCCCCCCAGATACCTATGAGGAAATACATGGGCACAAGACATATTTCCCAGAATACATAAAAGAGAAAGAAATCCAGTGCTACGAATACTCCTACCATACCTGTCTCCAGCAACAGAAATAGGAAAAAGTATTCCTTTATTCTGGTTTTTATAAATTTACCTGAATAAAGAATGGAGAGAAAGGTAAGAAGAGTGGTAAGTATAACCAGTGGAAGGCTGATTCCATCAACTCCTAAGAAATAATGTATGGTAAAGACCTGTTCCCCTATTCCTCCGAATCTTATCCATTCGACAGGTCCTTCTGTCATAAACATTTTATATGCTTCACCGGAATAGACCGGGAAAACATAACCAGTAGGATAAATAAGTAATGATAATAGAAGACTTACACCACTTGACCACAGGGCTATATCTTTTATTCTTTGATGACTATTTTTATTTATGCATAAAATTAATAATGCTCCTAATAATGGTATAAATGTAATGGCAGTTAGCATTTACTCAACTCCTTATTTAAAATTATTTTGCTATTACTCCTAAAATAGTTAGAAAGATTATACCCAGACATATAATCATTATATATTGCTGTACATAACCTGTCTGTAGATAGGTAAGATATCGCCCGCTAACAATACTGATATAACTCCATCCGTTTACAGCGATAGCATCTATAATTTTATCATCTATCCATCTCTTTATACGACTTATCCATATCATAATACAGGCCCACAGGTCTACGAATTTATCTATAATAAACTGATCTATAATAAAACAGAATTTAGCAATCATAAGATTTACACATATTACAAAATATCTGTAGATTTCATCAAAGAAATATTTGTTTTTTACAATAAAATGGAGGCCTTTAAATCCCATATTACCATAGTATCTAAGCCAGGTGGGAATACTGTTTTTAATCTCTGTAAAACGTTCCTGGATTTTATAACCATAGATGGCATATCCAGAGATTATACCTGCAAAGCCAAGGATTACAGAAATTAACATTATAATCCAGTTAACCCCTTCCTGTTCTGAAGAGAATTTATAAAGTGCTGTTTCTACTCCCACACTATCTCTGGTGAAATGAATAAAACTATGGAAGAAATTGAATTTGGGAATTCCCACAAGGCCAAGTAAAAGAGCACATCCTGCCAGAATTATTAAAGGAAGGATCATCCATAGAGTAGATTCTTGAGGTTGAACATTAGACCTTACTTTATTTCCCAGAAAAGTAAGGGTAAAACATCGGGTCATATAGAAGGCAGTAAGAAAAACTCCTGTTAACCCCAGAAGTAATGGTATATATCCCAGATAAAAGGGTATAGTATGGGTGGAATGCTCTCCAAAAGTAAAGGCTGAAGCCAGTATTTCATCTTTACTGAAAAATCCGCTTGTAAGAGGAAAACCTATAAGAGCAAGGGTTCCAATAGCAAAGGTCCAGCAGGTATACTTCATATGTTTATGAAGGCCTCCCATTTTCCATATATTCTGTTCTCCTGACATTCCGTGAATTACACTTCCTGAACTGAGAAAGAGAAGGGCTTTAAAAACAGCATGGGTAATGAGATGAAATAATCCTGCCGTATAGCCTCCCACGCCGAGACCAAGCATCATATAACCCAGCTGGCTTACGGTGGAATAAGCAAGAACTCTCTTTATATCATTTGCTGTAACAGCTATAGTAGCAGCAAATACTGCTGTAATAGCAC
>JAKJGF010000174.1 GCA_022704525.1 Bacillota bacterium
TTTTTTTCCACTGTCAAATCCCTTCCTATACAACACTTTTTTTATATCTTTGAAAATTTTTTGCCATTATAATCTTGATATGTCTTTTTCGGTATATAACCATCTATTTTTTTACACAACCCAGAAATGTCGAATTTATCATTTCTAGAGTGTTTCTAATAAAAAAATTCCGTAAATAGGTATAATAAAATGTGTGTAGAAATAAATTAAGTATGAGACGAAAGAAAAAAAATCTCTTAAGAGGCCCTCCATATAATAAACCAGAGGAAAAATATGGAAGTCCGGAAGATTTAGAAATTTCTATTAAAAACAATAATGATGAAAGACTCGGCGAAGTAATCAAGGTGGCTTATGAAGTTGATAAATTCTTGTAAGTTTACAGAAGATATCAGAAGAAGTAAATAAATCTGCCCAGGAAAAAGATAATCTCTTTAGAAGTTTTCTGGAGAATTTTTGATACATCTGTGCAGTTGTTATCAAGTTTATTAGACAGAAGTCAGTCAAATTTATAAAGATCCAGTGAATTCAGGAGCCAGGAATCAGGAGTCAGAATAAACCATAAAACTCCTGAAGCCTGGTTCCTACAGGTGTTATTATCTAAATGGTGGCAAAGCAATATTTCCTTTCTTATCTACAGTACTACTTACAGATTTTCCTTTATTTTCCATGGCCTTCATAGCACTGATCTGTGACTGTCTTGCAAAATCAATTGCCTCTCCCAGTAATCTTGCCGCTTCCTGTGAACTGTGGAAACCCATACTGTTTTCCGAACTTATGAAATCCCATCTAAGCTGGGCACGACGATGGAGTTTTCTTGCTTCTTCCAGACTTTTATTATCCACACCGGCATCTTTTGCAGATTTAATTGCATTAATGGCATCTATAATAGCAAGTTCAGACTGATCTATTAATTTTTTTGTCTTTCTCTGTATATTGAGAACTCTTTCTTTTAATTCATTTTCGTCCCATCTGTGGCAGGTCTGGCAGGAGTAGGCTATATTTACAAGGGGACTTCTTACCCAGTGATCTGAAATCTTCTGAGAACCGATACGTTTAAAAGGCATATGACAGTCTGCACAGGAAACACCGCTCCGGGAATGAATACCGGTACTCCAGAATTCAAATTCCGGGTGTTGAATCTTTATAAGTTCTGTTCCACTGTCAGGATGGACCCAGTCGTAAAAGCTAATTTCATCATAATATTTTTCTATATCATCCAGGGTAAGACCATTTTTCCAGGGAAAATGTAAAATGGGTTTTTCATTGCTTTCGAAGTAATACTCTACATGGCACTGGCTACAGGCATAGGTACGCATTTCCTGTCTTGAAGCTTTGGAAAGATCTATATTACGCTCTTTCATAGCTTCAAGAAAAGCCGGATTGGCAGGTCTTATTTCCATTGTTCCAGAGTCGTGACAGTTAAGGCAGCTAATAGGATTTTTTGCATGAACCAGTAAATCCTTCATGGGGGTGAGATAAAACTTTTCCGGCCCCATTTCATGCCACATACGGACATTATCACTGCTTTTACAGGTCATACAGGTGCCTGGTTTTGTATCTCCGAGACGCTTTATATTTACCACATCTGTAAGGGCCCAGCCATGACCACGTTCTTCTTTATACTCAATACTGAAGGAATAACCGGCATAAAGAATCTTAAGACGGGGATTTTCTGACAGTTTATCTCTCTGCTCACTGCCTCCGAATTCTGTTTTGCCATAATTATCTTTCGTATGACGCCATCCGTCATATTGATCAGGGAAATTATAGCCCCATACGGCAGGGTCTGTTTCATATTCTTCTATAGCTACCACCTGCACAAAAGGATTCTTTCCTTCCTCTTTACGCTCGAAGATATTAACAAGGAGAGCGGTAACAAGAAAAGTAGCTATTACAGATCCTACCAGAATAATAATATATAATACCCTGGATTTTAAAAGATCTAACATAAAAATCCTCCTCAATCTTTGTGTCCTGGATTATCATGACATGAAGTACATTCAAGCTTTTTCTTATGGGTTTCATTGATTCCTCCCACCATATGAGAATGGCATCTCAAACAATTCTCTTCTACGATTTTTTTACTTACCATACCGATTTTTATTGGTTCAGGGAAATTACCAACAGTGAAATAATAGCTGTGTTTCATCCCTATGAGACCTTTGGCAGGATATTTATAAACCAGTGCATGAGGTACATGACAATCATTACAGGTAGTAAAGGCATGATGACTCGAAGTAAGCCAGGCATCATAATGTTCCCTCATAACGTGACAGTTAATACAGGCCTCCGGTTTATCAAATACATAGGAATAACCTTTTGCATAATAGAATGTATAAGAACCAACTCCTGTCAGTATGCCCAGAGATATTAAAGCCAGTTTAACTAATAATTTATTCATAGTCTTTTCTTATCCTGTCTATAAAATGAAAAGCTGCCAGTACAGGATGTCTGGCAAATATACGAGGGCATGAATATTTCATTACTTCTCTATTTTTTTCTCTCATAGAATTTTTATATCCGTGTATATGACATTTACTGCAAACCGGTTCATTTTTCTGAAAAGGACATTTAATAAGACACAGATTCGCATATTCCAGAAGTTCTTTACACTCCTTACAGAGTTTTTCATCTGTTTTATGCATTCTCCTGGCAATATATTTCAATCATAGCTTCAATAATCCTTTTTTTTCTCTAAAAATCTTATTATTCAACATAAAATTTTCAAGGGCGGCCTAAAGGCCGCCCTCTTTATTTTAATTCTTCAATATGGCCTTCAAGTCTTCTTCAACTGTAGAAATAGGCATAATATTAAATTTATCTACCAGTACCTGAAGCACCGGAGGTGTTATAAAAGCAGGAAGACTGGGTCCGAGACGAATATTTTTAATACCAAGATACAGGAGTGTGAGAAGGATACATACAGCTTTCTGTTCATACCAGGAAAGTATCATAGACAGGGGAAGACTATTAACATCTGTATTAAAAGCCTTTGCAAGGGCCACTGCCACCTGAATTGCCGAGTAGGCATCATTACACTGCCCCATATCCAGTAGTCTCGGAATTCCGCCTATATCACCGAAATCCAGTTTGTTAAAACGATATTTACCACAGGCAAGGGTAAGAATTACGCAGTCTTTCGGAACGGCCTTTGCAAAATCTGTATAGTAATTTCTTCCGGGTTTTGCTCCATCACATCCGCCTATGAGGAAAAAGTGTTTTAAATCACCATTTTTCACAGCTTCAATAATCTTGTCTGCCACACTGAGTACCGTATTACGGCCAAAGCCTACCATAATTGTATGTTCCGGTGCATCTTCTTTAAATCCTTCTGCTTTGAGAGCTGCTTCAATTACAGGTGTAAAGTCTTTATCTTTAATATGTTTTACACCGGGCCATCCCACAAGACCTGTGGTGAATATCCTGTCTTTATAAGAGTCTTTCGGTTTCTGGATACAGTTTGTAGTCATAAGAATAGAACCTGGGAACTCAGGGAATTCTTTTTGCTGATTCTGCCAGGCACTTCCGTAATTACCTACAAGGTGTTTGTACTTCTTAAGGCCCGGATAGGCATTTAAAGGAAGCATTTCACCATGGGTATATACATTAATGCCTTTTCTTTCTGTCTGTTTCAAGAGAGCTTCCATATCTTTAAGATCATGCCCTGAAATTAAAATACACTTTCCTTTTATGGGTGTAACACGAACCTTTGTAGGTTCGGGATGGCCGTAGGTTTCAGTATTTGCCGCATCCAGAAGTTCCATAACTTTAAGGTTTACTTCACCACATTTTAAATTCATGGACAGGAGTTCATCTACAGAATCAGGGTCACCTGCAAGAAAATTTAAGGCCTCATGGAAAAATGCATAAACTTCATCATCTTCTTTCCCAAGTATTTTTGCATGATCCCCATAGGCAGCAGTACCTTTAAGCCCATAGATTAAAAGATAATGAAGACCAGTTATAACATCTCCCTGAAGTTCCATACGTTTTTTTATACCTGTGTCTATACTCTGAGCCACAAGATCACCCGGTTTCCAGACAGCAGGGCCTTCCAATTTTTCCGGTGTAACACCTTTCTTTTCACATGCTTCTTCATAAAGCTTTCTAGCTTTATCTCTGAGTTTTGCCGCCTCAAGTATCTTTTCTTTTATAACCTCCGGGTTGAAGTTAACATTGGTTATTGTCATAAAAAGTGCTTCCAGAATAAATGCATCTATCTCATGATCCTTTACATTCAATGCCCTTGCTCTGTGGGCGTAGGTAGAAATTCCCTTGCAGGCATATATAAGAAGATCCTGTAAATTGGATGTTGTTTCATCCTTTCCGCATACTCCCATAGTTGTACAGCCTGTGCCCTTTACCGTCTGTTCACATTGATAACAAAACATACTCATTAGTAATTTTCTCCTTTCGTTTTTTAGCTACCAGCTACTTAACTGTCAGCATTCAGCATCTAAAAGATAACAGAGTTTAAATTGATTAATCACCTCCATAAAATTATTTATATTTATAATATCTGACACAAGTTACTATTTATAAAATATATAGCTTAAATTCACCATCTGGTAATCAGTCATTAGTTACTAGTCATTAGTTATTAGTCATCAGTTATTAACAATATAATATTCAGATAAAAACTAAAAACTAAAAACTTGAGTTATTTGAATTTCTATTTTTTAAGTTAACAGTTATTAACTGTCAGATGAAGATTCTTTAAATAAAATTGATAAGTCAGAAAGTTTTGTTTGAGATAGATATTCCCTTATCTGTCTGTTTACAGTATCAAGCCCTCCCATAATACATCCCCTGCCATTACAGATAGGATTTCCCAGAAGACATTCAGCCGGAATGAGAGGGCCTTCCAGAGCTTCATAAATATCAAGAAGAGTAAGATTATCTTTATTTTGTGCCAGCTTAAATCCACCTTTCGGACCTCTGATTGATATAATAAAACCAACCTTTTCAAGCCTTTGAAGCACTTTAGACAGATGATCCTTCGAGGCGTTCAATAAAGAAGAAATATCTCTTGTAGTAAATATTCCATCAGGCTTCTTGGCAAGGACTACCATAGTATGTAAAGCAAGAGATGCAGCTTCCGATACCTTAATTATATTTGACAATTTAATCTCCCTAAATTGGTATTGCAGGGCAAGTATACCAGTTTAAAAATAAAATGTCAAGTCCTTTTATAAAATTTCTTATGTGTGAATTGTTTAAAGCCTATTCTTTAACCCTGTCAGTTACATCAATTAATGTCCAGGGTTCACCTTTAGATAAGTAGAAATTTTTATCATTTAGAAGTAAAAAATTTGCATGGAAATCAGATAAATTAATATCCATATCACAGGCCTGTCTCTGCCCGGGCTCTTACGCAAAATCTATGATCCTGTTACAATGAAATCTGTTATTACAGTAATCTACAGTTTTGCATTTATTTAAGTTAAAACTTTCTCCTTTGACGGCATATCTTTTGTTCCAGAGCCCGGACAGAGACAGGTGTAATGTTTAAAGTTTTTTGTATACTCTTTTATCTGGAGCACTACCAAGTATTTTATTGCTTCTTTATTCATCTTCGGAAGAGTTGCCTGCAAATTCAAAGACAGCACGCTGTCTTATGTCAGTTTCAACCTCCACCTCCACCGGTAATCTGAATAAAAGCCTTAAGAGAAAGGATCAATAAAATAGCCAGAGCCTGTCCTGCAGCCCAGGCCAGCCAGCCATGAAGATTTATGCTCTTTGCTTTATTGGGATATTCACCACGCCAGGCATAATACATAATTGAACTCACCAGTATAATAGTCCATCCACCTATACAGGGAACAAGAAGAGAACCCCAGATGATTAAGTACCAGTACCATTCCATTCTATCCACCTTTCCCGGGTGTGGAAAACTATCGGCATTATCAGGTTCGTCAACTCTTTTACCACAGACTCTGCACAGGCTTTCATCTTCATAGAGCTGAGATCTGCATCGAGAACAATACATTAATTAATTTCAAGAAAGTTCCTTTAAAGGTAAACAATCTCTTTCTCCTTTCTGAATATCTTAGAAACCAGTTGGTAAATCAATAAATTTATACTTCAAAACAAATTTCTCTGCCAGGTGTTTTACAAGTAAATTTACACCTATTTTTTCTGTATTATAATGACCTCCGAAAACTACATTTATGTTATTATCCTTTGCAATCCAGTAAGAATTATGAGAGGTCTCTCCTGTTATATAAAGGTCCACGTTTTTTGAAAGAACTTCAGGGATTTGATAGGCAGCACCTCCTGATACAAAGAGAACTCGTTTAACTCCTTTCTTACCAAAATTCCATAAAATTATATCTTTACCGAGGACTTTATATACTTCCTCCAGGACATCCTCAATTGTGCGTTCCTGTGAAAATTCTATTATACCCGAGAGATCAAATTTCTCAATTTTATACTTATCCCAACCAGCTAATTTATAAAAGCCATAATTATTTCCAAATTCTTCATGATTGTCAAGAGGAAGATGGGAAACATAAAGAGCACAGTTTTTTGTAATCAATGAATGGATTATTTTATAAATATTTCTGGTTATAGGAAGAGGTTTACCCCAGAATATACCGTGGTGGACTAAAATTAAACTGTTATCAGGAGAAGACTCTACAAGTTTTATAGAAATATCCACACCTGCAGTTAAACTCTCTACATCTCCCCCGTTCTCTACCAGTAAACCATTCAGACTCTTATCTTCTATATCTTTAATCTTAAGCAAATCATCGAGATATTGAGTTATTTCATATAAATTCATAAATGCCTCCTTAAATGCGTGATGAGTAATGAGAATAGTTCCCGGGTAAACACAAGGTTCGCCCCTACAGCATAAACCTTTTTATTAATAAAATCCATAATTACCACAGAAACCGAGGAATGCTCCCGGACAGATACATGTCTCTCCTTTCTGCGCTATTCTCCCGGCACCACTTAAAAGACCCAGCATTGTACCTGCTGCAGATGTCCCGAAAGGTCCCTCTGCGAGGAAAGCATTCCCGGATTCCAGATTGTCCCCCCATGACAGAGGCTTTGCATTCATATAAGTAGAACAGAAATAATGCCCCAGCGCCATCCTGTAGCCCACATAATTTCCGAACATGCCTGGAGGCGGTAAAAGGGTCATACCAAGCATCCCTCCAAGAGCCAGGGCAAGAAGAGCTGTAGTGCCGAGGTTCTCACTGATTTCGGAAAAACCGAGAAGGGCCGCAAGACCCATTCCCCCGAGACATGATGCATTGTCAATAAATTCCTTACCCATACCCGGAGAAATTCCCATAAGAAGTATTCTGCCTTTATCACCATAATGATCAGTATTGGACCCACCTGTAGAAGTCAGAGTGGCCAGAGGATAACCGAGTATAGAATTTGACAATTTACCGAGTTTAACAAGAAACTCCAGTTCTTCCCTGTCTAATTTCTTTAAATCTTTCTCTCCAATCTCTGACAGTTTAAAGAATAAATGGTTTTTATTATTTTCTTCAAATATTCCTCTGTAGGATTTTTCATTTAGATTATGTTTCATATTTATCACCTTATTATTCTATTTTATATCTTTTAAATATAAATATCCAGATTTTATGGTTATTTTTATATTCATTATAATTAAAGTATTTAAAAAAATACAAGATATATTCAAATTTAAATCCAAAAGAATTTGTAACTACTCAGGTATGACATATGTGGGAATTTATATTATAGTTTCATATTATCTTTCTCTCCAGAGAGGAGGAGAGGGAAAAATTTGTCAGTCCATCAGTATCTCAGGATAATTTGATATTATTCTTCAGGAAGAATCAAAAATTACCTTCAAAATACTAAAAGAAGTGGCCTTGAGGTTAAAAAATTTAACTGACAATTATAGCTAAATATTCTTTTTCTTTTTATCATAGTAAAAATTTACTTTTATTTGAGATCTACTGGAACGCATAGCCTGAAACTTATGAGTATCAAGATCCATAACCAGTTTGGCACATTCCATAGAAGAACCATCATCCCTTGTAAGGCGGACACTGCCTTGGAGAGTAATATTTTGAGGATAAGATATATAAGTGGCCATGTCTCCGTAAATATGCTTATCTTTCTGATGAGCTGCTACTTTTCCCTTTGCAATAACCTTATTTGGTTCCATCCAGGTAAACTCAAGACTATCAGCAATTATTGTCACAGGCCCACCTTTAAAAGTCTTTTCTACCTTCTCATCTCCTTTTTCAGGTGCTTTACTCTGAACTAATTTTACATTACCTTTCCAGATACCTTTTTTCTTTTTATACTCTACAGTAACACTATTACCTGAGAGGGCTGTACCTATCTGAGTAAAATAAACATTTCCTGTAGCTACAGCAATATTGGTTTTAGAATTAAATTTTACGTCATCTGCCTGTAATGTGGCATCTTCTTTTTCCAACCTTACATTACCCCATATATGAAATTCATCTGAAGTTACCTGTCCTGAAAAATTTTCAGCAGATATCTTAACATCAATATTATCACCTATAAGCTCACCCTGTTCCCCTATGACAGCAGATGCCATCATAAGATTATTAAAAACAAATAAAGAAGTAAAAAATAATAGGAAAAAAAATTTTTTCATTTACAAAACCTCTATCATATAATCGTAAAAAGAGGATAATAATCCTTATTTACTATAAATAATATTACAAAATTTATGCCATTTATCATCTTATTAATAAATTATTATTAGCTTTCAGCTTTTTTTCCTTAAGCTGATTGCTAATAGCTTTAAACATAAAAGATTTATTTTTAGTGAAGCTAATAATTTAACAATAATGAAAATTACTATGCATATCAATTAAAACTATCAGCTATCAGCTTTCTTTCTTAAACTGAAGATTTATTACTGACAGCTGATAGCTTTTACAAATTTAATACTTTGCGCCTATAGAACCAAGAATGTCCAACTGTTGTGGATTTCCAATAGTGCCGACCTGTCCCTTATTTGCTCCTATAGAACCCAGTATATCCAGTTCCTGAGGGTTACCAATAGTACCAACTTCTCCCTTATTTGCTCCTATAGAACCCAGTATATCCAGTTCCTGGGGGTTACCAATAGTACCAACTTCTCCCTTATTTGCTCCTATAGAACCCAGTATATCCAGTTCCTGGGGGTTACCAATAGTACCAATTTCTCCCTTATTTGCTCCTATAGAACCCAGTATATCAAGAGGTTGGGGTTGTAAATTTATTCCGCCTTCCTGAGAAGCCGGCATATCCAACATTCTGGGGAAACCTCCTGATTCAAGGCCTCCTGGTTGTTGTTGTTGCTCTGCACCCAGGAAATTTCCAATATTGCTACCAAGAGCAGGTGCACCACAGGGGGGCATACCACAACCAGACGGCATACCACCACTCATAGGACATCCCTCTCCACCACCAATCATATCCATCATTTTTTCAATCATCTGAAGCATCATCATAGCCATAGGATTCTGCTGTCCCATAACCATATTGCCGCAGTAATTATTCATATTACCCATGGAGTTAATACCTGCAAGCATTTTCTTCATCTCCTTATTTTATTTATTTTTAGCTGAAGTTAGATATGTATCCTATATACTTTATCACATAGATTTAAAAAAAGTAAAGGAGATAAAAATAATTTATATACATAGGAATTTTCATTATTATTAAATTATAGATTCAGTAAAAATAAACTTCTTATGTTTAGAGTGTTTCTCAAAAAATTATTCCGAAATTCCACATATAGATTTTACCAGGTTTGGATTATGAAAAAAGGTTTGCAAATTATTGATTATAATTTCCTGAAGTTCATCTTCATTTGAAATTTCATTAAAAACCGGCATCATATCTTTTAATACTTTCCATTTGTCAGTAATCTTTTTGCCTCTTTTTTATTTCCCTTTTCTTTACTCCAATTAACTAAATCTTCCGGAC
>JAKJGF010000175.1 GCA_022704525.1 Bacillota bacterium
GCAAAATGCCCAGGATCATTTACGATTTTTTGAGTGAACCTAAAAATATTCATAAAATGCAGGAAGCAGCCAGATTAGGAAATACTCCTTTAACAGGTATACTTGATGAATTAGAAAAGACCTTTCAAAAAAACATTTACTTTAAAGAAAACCTTAATTATCGCAAAATGGTTGGTTCTATGATAGCAGAAATATTATACAACTTCGGATGGAGGAAAAGAGGACAAAAGCGTTTTAAAAATACCAGTTTTACTTCTGCCAGTTATTATGAATTAAGTAATCAGGATATTAAAGAAGAGATTGTAGTAGAAGTCTCTATTAGAAAAGTGGAAAATTAAATTTTATAGAAAGGAAGGTTTTTATGAAAGGTCCTAAACTCTGGAAAGAAACCTTCGAGATAGAAAAAAAAGAATATGAAGAAGGAATTAAATATTACGATAAAATCTTAAAAGATAATCCTAATGATACTGAAGCCTGGACTTATAAGGGAGACAATTTTTTTTATCAGGATAAATTTAAAGAAGCAATTAACTGTTATAATAAAGCATTAAATATCAACCCTGAACATATAATAGCAAAAGAAAGATATGAAAAAAGTATTAAAACCTGTGCTTTAAACCCGAATATGATTTTAATTCCCGGTGGTACATTTCAGATGGGCAGTAATAATGGCTATTCTAATGAAAAACCTGTTCATACAGTCCGGTTAAGTCCTTTTTATATGGGTAAATATGAAGTAACTAACACGGAATATTGTGCATTTTTAAACTCCCAGGGTAATCAGAGTGAAGGTAAAAGCATGTGGGTAAATATAGTTAATAGTAATTATTGTGGTTTAATTATAGAACCCAATAATAAATTATTTAATGTTAAAATCGGTTATGAAAATAGACCTGTAGTATATGTAAGCTGGTATGGAGCAGTGGCATACTATAAATGGTTGAATAAACAGCAGGGTTTAGAAAAATACGAAGAAGGGAAAGAGTATTATGTAACTAACAAAGGTTATCGTCTTCCCACTGAAGCTGAATGGGAATATGCCTGCCGTGCCGGTACTACTACTAATTATTACTGGGGAAATAAGATGAATAAAAATTATTGCTGGTATGGCGATTGCAGTGATAATCATCATGATGTAGATTTAAAATTACCTAATAATTTTGGCCTTTATGATTTGAGTGGTAATGTATGGGAATGGTGCAATGATTGGTATGGAGATTATTCTTCTTCCTCTGTAAGTAATCCTACGGGACCGTTTTCAGGGTCTACGAAAATAAGACGGGGAGGTAGCTGGTGTAGTACAGAAGATCTCTGTAGATCAACCTTCCGCAGCAGTGCCCCACCGGGCACTCACGGCTTTAGTACGGGCTTTCGTCTTGTAAAGACTCAGTAGTAACGTCTCCCTGAATTGTTACGATAATTTTTTTAGTTTCATCATCCATTTCAATTGCTTTAACGTTCATTTCCAGAGGGAAAGGAAGAAGTTTAGAAGTATCAACAATAAAGGCAGTCCCATCCTGTTGAATAAAGGGAAGAGCTAATTTTTTCGACATAATATTCATTACAAGAGAAAGGCCAATGCCAGGAACTGGAAGAAAATTAAGGACCTGAACTTTTTCTACGTTTATTTTAATTTTTTTTCCTCCAGGAAGCACATAAACACCTACTATTGTTACAAAAGGAATTGTAAGAATTTTCTTTGCTTTTCCAATTACCTGGAATTTTTTATTTTTTATGTCAAATCTTACTTCTTCTATTTCTTCTATGTCTTTAAGAAAATCCTTATTCCCTGCCAGGTGATTAAGAAATCCCACAGATAGGCTGGCTACAAGAGATAATATTCTGGGTGGAGAAGCCTTCAGACTATGTATAAAGGCTAAAGGATTTTTTATCTCATATTGAATAGAAGGCAGAAGTAGTTCCATATGTTTCAATCTGCAGACATCTTTCACTAAAACATCATTAATATTGAGAGTAATGTTTTCTGCACTGATAATATCTCCCCGGGGTGTTAAGTTTTCTACCTGGAGATTATAATTTCCTAACGTTATAGTTGAAATACTATGGAATATAATATTTATTTTACTAAAAATATCTAAATGCATAGCTATAAATTTCTACAAGTTAATTTAAAATCCTTCCAATGAAGAAAATCTGAAAATTCTGTATAACTTTTTTTCTGTCAAGTAAATATAAAAAAGAGGCTTTTTTTATACACACTTGACAGTAATAGTCTCTCCTGTTATAATCAGTGCATGATAGCTGGATATATAAGGGTTTCTACACTTGATCAGGTTGAATATGGCCGGGGACTTGAGATACAGAAAGAAGCCATAGTGGATTACTGTCAGAAAAATGGCCTTAAACTGGATAGATTTTACGAAGAACAGGGTATTTCCGGTGGACTCACTAAAAGACCGGCCCTGGCAGAACTTCAAGGCGATGTAGCATCAGGTCTTATAGATACTGTAATAATAACAAGACTGGACAGACTTGCAAGAAATCTTCTGGTTCAGGAGAGTATCCTCTCTGATTTTCAGGATCACGGTGCCAGTGTAATCTCCATAGATGAACCGGATATACTCAGTATAGATCCTTCCAGAATCCTTCTTCGACAGATGAAAGGAGCCATAAATCAATATGAAAAAGCTATGATAGTTCTCCGCATGAAAGCCGGTAGAAGTAAAAAAGCCCGTGATGGAGGTTATGCAGGTGGTTCTCCGGGGCTCGGGTATGTTACCCGAAGAGAATCCCGTAAATCACCCAGCTATCTTCAGGTTGCACCGGAAGAAGCCTCCACTGTTGAACTGATATACGAATTAAGAGGCCAGAAGAAAACCCTGAAAGACATAGCTACATATTTAAATGCCAATCAATACAAAACTAAAAGAAATGGAAAATGGTATCCTGCCACAGTAAAATATATACTCGAAAATGAAGTCTATAAAGGATTTGTAAATTATTCTTCCATAAAAGTTCCTGCCCTGCATGAAGCCCTCATAGAGGCAGATCTTTCTCTGCCATCAGAAAATAAAACCCCCATAGAAGCTCTTTCTTTTATAATAAACGAAAAAAATAAAGGTGCTTCCTTCAGACAGATTGCCAGTAAACTCAATATGAACCATATCCCCACAAAAAGGGGAGGTAAATGGAAAGCCGGAACAGTCAAATATCTTTGGGACAGAGAAAAAAATTTCAGAAGGAATTAAAGAAGATCCTTAAATTTAACCATAAAATAAATCCTTATACTGCAACATTTTAAAAATAATAATAAACAATAATTAATTAATAATTAAAAATATTTATTGCTAGTTTTTGATAGTTAATGAAAAATACTAATCACTCATCGGTAAGACCTCTTCCCTCTTCTCTTAACATCTCCCCCAATTCTCCTTTTTTTTCTTTCAATTTATCATCATCTCCTAATTTTAATCAATTAATAAATTTAATTATTTTATATCATATATTATTTATTTGTTAAGTAATAAAAAAACAAAAAGATGAGGAATTCCTCATCTTTTTGTAATAAACTTCTAACTTCTATATAAAATTAATATCTTCTCTGGCTTCTACCAAAACTTCTATCTCCGCCATTGTGACTTCTTCCGCCACCGCCACCAAAGCCTCCACGTCTTCTATCCTGTTTTTCTCTTGCTTCACTGACAACTATTTTTCTTCCCTCGATCTCTTTCTCATTAAGACCGGCTATTGCTGCATTAGCCTCTTCCTCTTCTGCCATTTCTACAAATCCAAATCCTTTGGATGTGCCGGTATCACGATTGGTGATTATCCTTACAGATTCTACATTACCAAATTCTGAAAAAATTTCTCCAAGAGAACTTTCATCAGTATCATAGGACAGGTTTCCTACATAAATTTTTTTTGACATACTTATATGTCTCCTTCCTCCAGTTTTAACTGGAATAAAATAATACTATCCGGCTATTCATGGGAAGTTCTTGATAACCGTGAAAGTATTATCTATAAGAAACCTTCCGGTACTCAGAGAGCTAATATGAACAACTCAGGAAAAGTAATTGTAACATATAATAAAAATAAAAGCAAGAGCTTACAATATTTTACCAATTTCAGCTTTTTTCTTTAAGCTGAAAGCTTTAAAAATGAAAATTCCTAATGCATATAAATTATATTTTTAAGAGGAAAGACTGACTCCAATATAGAAAATAGATATATACGGTAGATCTACATGGGAAAGTAGGACTTACTAAAAAATTCTATAAAGGGCAATTCTATGGAAAATTATCTAAATTTAAGAGAAACAGCAGAGATTTTAAAACTCTCAAGAAAAACTGTTTATAAAATGGTTCTGGAAAATGAAATTCCTGCAGCAAAAATCGGAGGAAACTGGAGAATTCCGGAACAATTACTTAAAGACCTTATACTGGGTTCTGCCCTGGAACAGCAGATTAAATTTAAATTAAAGGTAACAAAAGAATTACAGGATAAAGTAGCAGAACTGGAATTAAAGAAATTTGAAGGTAACTCTTATTATAAAGCACTCTGTGAAGAGAAAATCAGAGCTTTTAGGGAATGTATTCATATTGTAAATAATGTTTCATAATAAATCATTTCATTTTCTTTTTTATATAAGCAGTCACGGATTGGGCCACAGTACAAGAATGATAGAAGTGGCAAATCATATTCCTATCATACATAAAATCACCTTTGCTACATGTGCTCCTGAATGGATTTATCATACAAATCTTCATCGTCCTTTTTTTTATAGAAGGACAAAAATTGATGCAGGCGTAATACAGAGTGATCTTCTTACAATTCTGGAAGAAGAAACCTTAAATGAATTTGCTTTTCTAAACAATCATCGTGATGAAATTATAAAAGAAGAAGTAAAATGGAACAAAACAAATCAGGTTGACATTATTATTTCAGACATACCGGCTATGGCATTTCCAATAGCCAGAAAACTTTCCATACCTTCTGTAGGAATTTCAAATTTTACCTGGGACTGGATATATGGCCCTATGGTAAAAAAGTATCCCCATCATACACATTTAATAGAAAATCTCTGTAATGATTATAAAGAGGCAGAGCTATTCCTCTGTCTTCCAATGTACGGAAAATTACCTTTCTTCCGGGAGGTAAAATTCATACCTTTTATAGCTTCTAAAAGCAGTTGTTCACCTGAAGAAATAAGAAAAAAACTTTCTATAGAAGGGAGGAGAAAACTTATATTATGTTCTTTTGGAGGACATGAAATGGCAAGTATAAATTTTTCTCAGGTAGCAAAAGAACTTGATGAATTTACCTTAATTTCCTTTAATCCTCAATTTCCTTCTGAATATCCAGACTTTATTACGTTAAAAGACGAAAAAAACATTTTACATGCAGATATTGTTGCAGCAGCAGATATTGTAGTATGCAAACCCGGATATGGTATAGTTTCCGAAACAATTGCAAATTGTACAAAGGTTTTATATACCTGTCGAAAAGATCTTATAGAAAATACTGTTCTTGTAGAAGGACTCAGGAATTTTGCTATAGCAGAAGAGATACCCAATAAAGATTTTCTGAAAGGCAAATGGGGATCTTATATACATAGATTACTACAAAAAAATAAGACTTTCCTCGATGTAGATTGTTCTGGAGCCGAGGTGGCCGTAAAGGAAATATTTAATTTGATAAAGATTTGAAACGTCTGCTGTTATCATACTTTTAACTCTTAACTATATTTAAATCTAATTATAAAACAAATTATCCTTGAAGAAAAGGATTTTTCCTATCACTTCTTGAAATAAACATAGGTTTATTAAATTATTCTTAGCTATCAGCTATCAACCCTCAAGTAACAGCTTTTTCGTAAGTTGATTGCTGATAGCTCTTTGCTGATAGCTTTAAAAATAAAAGATTTATTTTATTGCAGCTAACAATTGCATATCAATTATAGTTATTACAAATTGAAACAAATTAAAGGAGGAGGTTTTAATGAGTAGTACAAAACAAATACTCTCTGGTAATGAAGCAATAGCAAGAGGAGCTTATGAAAGTGGAGTGACTGTTGCTACAGCTTATCCCGGTACACCAAGCACTGAAATACTTGAAAACATAGTTCAATACGAAGAAATTTACGCAGAATGGTCGCCAAATGAAAAGGTAGCTTTTGAAGTAGCCTGTGGTTCATCTCTGGCAGGAGCCAGAACACTCGTAGCAATGAAGCATGTAGGATTAAATGTCGCTGCTGATCCTCTTTTTACAATGAGCTATATAGGAGTAAATGGCGGATTTATTATAATTAGTGCAGACGACCCTGATATGCATAGTTCTCAGAATGAACAGGATAATAGATACTATGCAAAAGCTGCAAAAATTCCTATGCTGGAACCCTCTAACAGTCAGGAGGCAAAGGATTTTGTAGGCCTTGCTCTTACCATAAGCGAAGAATTTGACACACCTGTTCTTTTAAGAATTACAACAAGAATAAGTCATTCAAACACAGTAGTCGAATTAAAAGAGAGAAAACCCTACCAGATAAAAGATTATAAAAAAAATGTAGGAAAAAATGTTATGATCCCGGCTAACGCCAAAAAACGACATATTTTTGTAGAAGAAAGGATAAAAAAATTACAGGAGTATTCCGAAAAAACACCAGTGAATTTTATTCAAGAAGGAAAAGGAAACACTGGTATTATAACCAGTAGTATTTCCTATCAATATGTAAAAGAGGTATTCCCGGAAGCACCGGTATTAAAACTTGGTATGACCTATCCCCTGCCATTTAAATTAATAGAGAAATTTAAAAATATGGTTAAAGAAATTTATATAGTAGAAGAACTTGAACCATATATGGAAACTGAAATAAAAGCCCGGGGTATCGATGTTACAGGTAAAGACAGACTTCCTCTTACAGGAGAGTTAAATCCATCAATAATTGCTAACTGCTTTGGTATAGATGGATTTACATCAGAACTTACAATAAAAGAATCAATAAAAATACCTGCCAGACCTCCGGTACTCTGTCCCGGATGTCCTCACAGAGGATTATTTTATAATATATCACGAATGAAACTTCATGCCTTTGGAGATATTGGTTGTTATACCCTTGGAATGCTACCACCACTTAATGCTTTAGATACCTGTCTATGTATGGGGGCAAGTATCTGTGTTGCTCATGGTATGGATAAAGCTCTCGGAAGAGAGATTACAAAAAAATCAGTAGCTGTTATAGGTGATTCTACTTTTATACATTCAGGAATTACTGGCCTTATAGATATAGTATATAATAAAGGTACATCTACTGTAGTTATACTTGATAATAGTATTACTGCTATGACCGGTCGACAGGAACATCCATCTACAGGAAAAACACTTAAAGGAGAATCAACAAAAAAGCTTGACCTTTTTAAACTGTGTAAATCAATAGGTGTAGATGATACTATAATAGTAGATGCCTTTGATGTAAAAGGTATTAAAAATGCTTTAAAGCATGCCCTGGATAAAGATGAACCATCAGTTATAATAGTAAAAGGATTATGCACTTTAATAGATAAAAGTAAAAAGAAATCTTATAGAGTTGAACCTGATAAATGTATTAAATGCTGGCTTTGCCTGAAAGTAGGATGTCCGGCTATCTCAAAAGGAGAAATTTCTTCCTGTATAGATGCCTTCCTTTGTCGAGAATGCGGTGTATGTGCTTCCGTATGTCCCAAAGAAGCAATTATTAAATAAACATTCAGCTATTAATCGAATGTTGATAGCTGAATGTTGATAGTTAATTATGAAAGGTAGTGATATTTTATGAGTGAAGTTACAAGTATTTCTATAACAGGAGTTGGAGGCCAGGGAATTCTGCTGGCCAGTAATATTCTATCCAGACTGGCTTTATTAGCCGGTTATGATGTAAAAAAAAGTGAAGTTCACGGTATGTCTCAGCGTGGTGGAAGTGTTATCTCTGAAATTCGTTTTGGTAAAACCGTTTATTCTCCTCTTATTTCGGAAGGTGGGGCAGATATATTAATGTCTTTTGAAAAAATAGAAACTGCAAGATACATAAAAAAATTAAAAAAAGAAGGAATAATAATAGTAAATACTCAAGAAATTCCTTCCAGTACTGTACTGGCAGGTCTTGAGTCCTATCCTTCAGAAATTATTGAACAATTAAAAGAAATTACAGATAAAATTATCACTGTTAACGCAGTAGAAGATGCAAAAACTCTGGGCAATATAAGGACAGTAAATTCTATTATGCTGGGAACACTTTCCAATTTTCTTCCCTTTGATATTAATTTATGGAAAGAAGCTATAAAATCCTCGGTTCCGAAAAAAACTATAGATATAAACTTAAAGGCCTTTATAAAAGGAAGAGAATATAAGAGGTGAGAGGTGAGAGGTGAAAGGTGAGACGATAATGTCATATTACTCCAAGTATATATAATTTCTTGTCACTTTTTACCTCTTTTCTCTTTTTACCACTTCCACTACTCCCATTAAATACAAGTTATAAATTACTTCTGCTGTATAAAAATAGCTTTTATTTATTTTATGAGCCACATCAGAAAGAGCTGTTTGTCCTTTGATTTGAGCCAAAATCTCTATTTCTCTGGAAGAAATAGATACAACCTGATAAGTTTTTGCAAGAGAAATTTTAAAAACAGTATCAGGAGAAATTATAATTTCTTTCATTTTATTCCAGCCTTCCTGGGTAGACATAATTTTTGTTATCAATTCACTGGTAATTCCTTTAAGAGAAGGGGTTTCTATTTTTAGTCCCGTCTCACATCTTACTGTTATATCATTCCACAGAGGAAAGCTATATAAAGCATTCTCATTTTGCAGGTTTCCAAGACTTGCTTCTACTATTTCACCTTTCTCAAAATAGATATAACCTTCTGACTTATTATGAGATAGAGATAACCTTCCGGTAAACTTACTTAGAGACATTTCTGTTAAGAAATCACCAAAATACCCTGACTCAAGATTGGTAGTACTAAAATTTTTACTGACAGGTTCTAAAATTTTCATTTTTTTCCCTTCATTTTTCTCAACTTCATGTGGGAAAAATTCCTTTAAGAGTAATCTGGCTATTTCAGGGCCTATGAGAGAACCTCCTCTATGGGCTTCTCTCACTGCTTCTGCAAGATATTCTAACTTACTACCTTTAACAATATAACCTGATGCTCCTGCTTTAAAAGCCTGAAGAACTGTTTCCTGATTGGATAAAGCAGTTAAGATTACAATTTTTGCAAGGGGATCAATTTTAATTAATTCTTCAGTAGCTGTAATTCCATCCATTTCAGGCATAGTCACATCCATAACTACTACATGGGGTTTAACATTCATATCTTTAAATTTTTGAATGGCCTCTTCCCCATTTGCAGCTGTTTCTATTACCTGTATATCACTCAGCGAAGAGAGTATACCAACAAAAGTTTCTCTTAAATCAGGTTCATCATCAACAACCATTACAGAAATCTTTTCCTCTCCATCTACAGAAGCTTTTTTTATAATATTCATAAGAGCCATAAAATTCTTTTTAATTGCTTCAGTTCCGGATTTTATAAATGAAGAAATACTCACAGGTTGATTTTTAACATTAGAATATTGATTATAAAGCTCCTGGAGATCATATTTCATTTCCCCTGTGTTTTGATAGCGTTTATTTTTATCTTTATATAAAGATTTCGTTACTATCTGTTCAATTTTTAAACTCAATGAAGGAACCAGACTACGAACAGAATGGAATTCAAAAGGTATATAAGGACCTTTCCCTGTTAAAAGATGATGCATTGTGGCTCCAAGAGAATATATATCACTTCGTATGTCCTGTTGCCCTACATATTGTTCAGGAGGTGCATACCCTTCTGTACCTATACCTGTAAGGCGTGACTTATCATG
>JAKJGF010000176.1 GCA_022704525.1 Bacillota bacterium
TCCTGCCTGAATATAACATTTCTTTTACGTCATTTTCAAGGTTTTTAAGAATAATTTTACTTTCACCTGCCCCATACACTATCCCATAAATCAATTCGTGGGCTTTCCCCGGGGTTCGTAAAATATACAAGAAAGAGGGTGAGGGTGGTCACATAATCAAAGTACTAGCGGAAGAGCATCCCTGTTTCACCTATTATCAAAATACGCATAACAATCTTTTAACCTGTGATGGCCTGTTTCATTTCTTTTGCAGAGGAAAATCTGTCCTGGGGAAGAAACTCTACAGCCTTTTCTACTATCCATTCAGTTTTTTTAGACACATCGGGCCTTACCTTTCTTACAGGACAAAACTTATATTTTTTACTTTCCTGAAGAGTAAGAAGAAAATGCATGGTAGCTCCTAAAGAATAAATATCACTTCTGGGTTCTCCATAACCATTATACTGCTCCGGACTGGCATAAGTTTCTGTGCCAATACCTGCAGTCATATGTTTATCAGGATTAACAGGTCTAGCGAAACCAAAATCTACTAACATAAGATGCTGATCTTTATTTCGTAAAATAAGATTGGCAGGGTTAATATCTCTATGTATAATGGGCTGTGGACGGGAATGTAAATAATCAAGGATATCACATATCTGAACTGCCCATTTTAAAACAAGTAGCTCTGGAAGACCTTTGAGTCTATCCATAACATATGTATAAAGATCACATCCTTCAATGTAATCCATAACCATATAGTAGTTATATGTGGACTGGTTAAAATAATCCAGAACTCTTGGGATAAATGGATGGTTCAGTTCAACCAGTAATCTTGCTTCTGATAAAAAACGTCTGGTTATATAGTCATTAATCTTCTGCTCTTCTTCATAAAGAAACATTTGCTTTACTGCACAATTCTGTTCATTAAAAATATCTAAAGCAAGATAAATAGCTCCCATACCACCGGCTTTTATAGCTTTTATAATTTCATATCTGTTGATCAATAATGTTCCTGGAGGTAACTGATTTATAAAAAAACCACAGCCCTGGCATACAAAATTATTGTCATAATCTACTCCTCCACAATTTGGACAACTAATATCCATAAAAAAAATACCTTTCCTGATTATTGTACTGGAATGTAATTTTCATATTTTTGTAAAATCATAATACATAAAATATGCTTAAAGAATAATAAAAGTAATCAGTCAATTCTAAAAAATTACTATACCTGTAAATGAACCGGTTAATTTCCCTTTATTAAAGATCTCTACAGAATAATTTGCACTTAATTTATCCTTATCAACAAGGAAAATTATTACAATCTTTTCTCCTTTATTCCAGTCATCTCCTATCTGAATTTTTGCTTCTTTACCGGAGGAGGTTATAACTTCAGGGTTGTAAAGGATCTTATCTGTGTCTAAATCTTTAATCATTACCTTACAGAGAAAAACATCATCTTTATCATTTGATGGAGCAACACTTATATCATAACTATAATGATTGGTACTTATTAAGGATTCTTCTCCATAAGATAAATCATAAACCAGCATAAAACCTGACAAGAAAAAAATAATCAGAAAAAACTTTAAAATACTTTTCACTCAAGCACCTGCTTTATAAAAAATTTAAATAATTATACCATAATAAAGCTATAACTTCAAGGAATAATCAGGGAAAGATAAAATAAAAAAACTACTTCCATCTTGTAAAAATTTTTAAATCTATTATAATGTATTTAATTTAACTGCATAATTTTCAAAAAAAATTTATTATATATAATATAATTTATAATCACTTAAAAGTTTTGACTCAATATCCAGTTTTTTAGTTAAATTACATCATAAAAAACAATAAGATTAACAAGAGGTAAAATAATGAGAAGTCTCAGCAGTAATATACAAAATAATTCTGAAGAAAAAGTCTCCGATGAACCTGATAGTAAGACTTTAACAGAGAAAACCCGGACTCTACCTCTAAATACTACTCTCAAGAGCAAATATATTATAAGAGGTCTTATTACTATAACAGATATGGGAGCTGTTTATATAGGAGAAGATAAAACCTCTCATGAAATTTATGCTATTAAAGAACTCAATCCTTCCCAAGCCAGTACTGATGAAGATAGAGATTACGCAGTGGATAAATTTATAAAGGAAGGTAAATTACTGCAAAATCTAAATTTTACCAGTGTTCCAAAAGTAATTGAATATTTTATCTCTGAAAATAACTACTATATTATAATGGAATTTATAGAGGGACTGGATTTAGAAGGCATGGTAAAAACAACCGGCACACCGGGGCTTCCCCAGGAACTTGTCATAGACTGGGGAATTGAGATATGTGATGTTATGGACTGCCTTCATAATTATAATCCACCTATAATTTATAGAGATATGAAACCTGCAAATATTATGATAAGAAATTCTGACCACAGTGTTGTTTTAATTGATTTTGGCATTGCTTTACCTCTATATGAAGAACTTAAAGGTTTTGCCCGTACAAAAATAGGCACTATGGGATATATGGCACCGGAACAATTTCACGGCAAGGTTTCACCTGCAAGTGATATATTTTCTCTTGGAGGAACTTTATATTTTGCTCTCACAGCTCAGGTACAGCAGGTCTTTAATTATATACCAATGAAAAATTTTGTAATGGAAGTTTCTGATGAGCTTGAAGATATAATATCCCGTACACTTAAAATCAAACCTGAAGATAGATTTTCTTCTGCAGCTGAATTAAAAAAAGCTCTGGTAAATTTAAAAAACAGGTTAAAAGAGGATAAAATAAAAACAGAAGAGGAATTAAAAAAAGCTCTGGAGGATACAAATACATATGGCTCTGATATTCTTGTATTTACACCAGATAACCTAAAAGCTATACTGAAGATTAAGACAGAAGAATTTAAAAAAACAGAAGCTCTTGACAAAAAAATAAAAATAATAGAGGAGATAGAAAAACTATCAGATCCTGAAGCTACAGGTGTTCTTATTGATATTCTTCTAAACTGTAAAGATGCAATATGCCGTAAAGTAGCCTCTGTATCTTTAGGTAAAAGAAAGGATCCTATCTGTATTGATACTCTTGTGAAAAAAACAAAAGATAAAGACAGAGATGTCCGTTTAAGCTCTATAGAAAGTCTTGGTAATTTCAAGACTGAAGAAGCTCTGAAAGGGCTTGAGGTATGTCTTAAAAATAAAAATAAAATGATAAGAAAAACTGCCATTAAGGCAATAGAACATATAGGAAGTAAAGAAGCTCTTACCATTCTATTAGAAGCAAGAAAAAAAGAAGGATTTTTCAGTATAGGCATGAAAAGAATTATAGACACTTCTATAGAAAAAATCAATCTATCCCTGGAAGGAAATAAAAAGAAGAAAAAAACCAGAAAATATAATTTCTTTGAATTAATAAAAAGATTTTTTATGAAAAAATAAAAAATTCTTTTGGCAATTTTTTGTTTTTCTAAGTAAAAGCTTATAATGATTGATAAAGATGAAATAAGTGACAGGGTTAAAATCTTATCAAAGGGCGACAGATGAAATATTCTTGCCAGAATAAATAACTTTAAGAAATAAAAGATGAAAAAATATTACGTAATTCACCCATTTCTTTTTTCTCTCTATCCAATTCTTTCCTTATATTCAATAAATTCACAGGAAGTACACATTTCACAGATAATCAGATCAATAATTATTGTAATACTATTTACCTGTTTGTTATGGTTAATATTAACATATATTCTGAAAAACATTCAAACAGCAGGGTTAATAGTTTCACTTTTTTTATTTCTCTTTTTTTTATTTAAACATATTTATCATTATTTATCTTATCTTGGATATAACATTACAGGTTACAGATATTTTTTAGTAACTCTTATTTTTATATGTATTTCTTTTCTTATCATAAAAATAAAAGATAAGTTAAAAATTACTTACCTGATAAATATAATATCAATAACCCTGGTTCTTACAGTTCTCCTCAATATTTTTAATAATTTTATCAGGATGCATTTCTATAATCAGGGTTTAAAGGAATGTGTTCTGGTAGATACAATAAATACTATAGACTTGCAACAAAATGTTTCCCAACCGAATATATATTATATTACTGTGGATTCATATTTAAGAGAAGATATATTAAATAAGGCTCTGGGATATGATAATAGTGAATTTATCAATTATTTAAATCAAAAAGGATTTTATATAGCCAGTAAAAGCAGTTCAAATTATATGCATACAGAGTCATCACTGGTATCCTCTTTAAATATGAATTATATTGATTTATCAACAATAAAGGACAATTCTACAGCAAAAAGAGCCAGCTTAAAATTAATCAAAAATAATAAAGTTCGAGAATTTCTAAAAAAATATGGATACAAATTTGTAAACATCTCTTCCATGGAATATACTACCGACATACCGAATGCTGATATATATATAAACTGCAATAGTATAAATACCTTTGAATTATCACTGTTAAATATGACTTTTCTTTCTGAAATGCTGTCTTCCCGGTTCAAAATTAATCTCATGAAAACGTCATATCTGAAAGCCTTTGAATCACTGAAAGAGACAGTAAAATTAAAGCATCCTATCTTTGTTTTTGCCCATCTGGCGGGAGTTCATTCTCCATATTTATTCTGTAAAAACGGTGAAGATATGATATGGTATAAAATCAATGATAAAACTATAAAAGATTTTAAAAATAAACTTCCTTCTAAGAAAATAGAACTTATAGAAGGCTTAAAAGATAATGAATATTCTGAAGAAGATCTGAACAGGATACTGAACAAATTGAACTTTAAAGAAAATGAAATTAAAATAATTAAAAACTACACCACAAAAATAACTCTTCCTACAGAAGTACTATTTATAATAGGTGAAAAAGCTATAGAAAATTTTAAAAATAAGGTTAGTGATACTAAATTAAATATCTTAATTAATCTAATAAAATATGAAAATATGTTTACCAGTATTGATGAATTAAATGAAAAATTAAAAAGCTATGGTTTTACTGAAAACGAAATTAATAAGATAAAAAAATATACGTCCCTTATATACAATATAAATTATAACAGCTATGAAATTAAAACTGGTTACCAGGAACAGCTTGTATTTTTAAATAATAAATTAAAAGAAACAATCGATTATATTATGTCGAACTCCCAGAAACCTTCCATTATCATAGTACAGGGAGATCATGGAAGTAGCATATCAACAACATTAGATATGAAAGAAATATTTAGTATATTGAATGTTTATTATCTACCGGGTAATAGTAAAACCGGGAAATTATATAAAGAAATAACACCTGTAAATACATTTCGTATAATATTTAATACATATTTTAATACAGATTTACCTCTACTAAAAGATATAAATTACTATTCAACATTTTCTAATCCCTATGAATTTATAGATGTAACTGATAAAGTAAAAAACTGACATAAAATTAAGAGAAAGGGAAAACTGTGAGTAAAAAAAATAAAAAAACAATTGAGAAAAATATTAAAACTATAAAAGATCAGAGTCTGTGGATACAAAATTATAAAACTCTTTTTATGTCAATAACACTGGCAGGTTTTCTCTTTCGTATCTTTCTTCTTATATTACCACCAGAATATTTTTACCCCTATGATCATCTTACCCATTACGGATGGTGGCGACATTCCATAGAATACGGTCTTTTAAAAGATTATGGTTATAATAGGAGTGATTATCAATTTATTTACAGAGAACCTGTAGATTATTACGTAGAAAGTCCGACCTGTGGCCCGGATGGAAAAATCTATCAACCGGGTGAAATCATACATATACCTCCTATGGAGTACAAAGCAAGACCCATTAATTACCCTCCTCTTACTGCCTGTATAATTCACCTTATGGGTCTTTTACACCGCATGACAGATCCGAAGATGAAAGCACTTACCTTTACGTCATGGCTTATTATGGAATTACCTGTTTATATGTCTGACTTCCTTATGGCTCTGGGATGTATGTTTATAGTTTCCCATTTCAAAGGTAAAAAATCGGGACTTATAGCATATATACTTATCTGGTTTTGTCCCGGTATTCTGCTAACAGGTGTACTATGGGGGCAAATGGATTCATACTTTCTGGCTTCATCTATCTGGTGTATATATTTTGCTTTAAGAGAAAAATGGCCTGTCTCTGGATTAATCTACGGTATAAGTCTTATGTTAAAGCCTCAGGCACTCATAACAGGCCCTGCTCTTGCCTATTTTTTCTTTACAAGAAAAAATCTGAAATCTTTAATACTTTTTAGTCTGGGAACACTTTTAATTATTATATTAATATCTTTACCTTTTACACTCACCTCTGGCTTTGCCTGGATTGAAAACAGTTTTATATCCAATTTCACGGAATTACTTCCCTACAGTACTCTTAAAGCTTTTAATATATGGATGATTGATTTAATAATATCCAGAGATACCAGTATAAACAGAACCATAATGGGTATAACAAAACAAACCTGGGGACTTTTACTATTAACAATAGGACTTATAATCAGTTTTATTATGTGCCATAAAAAATATAAAAATCATCCTATATCACTCCCTATGTTGATTGCTCTTATCTTTGCAATTACTTTTCTATTTCCCACAAAAGTCCATGAAAGATATATAATCTATATTCTACCCTATCTTCTTATATCTGCTTTTATAGAGAGTGATTACTGGATAATTTTCACAGGATATTCCATAATAGCTGTCTTTGAAGTAACTCATCACATATGGTTAAAAGTAGCTTTTAATCTCATAAATGCACAGCCTTCAGTTCTCATCCTTCTCTTTCTGCTAAGTATTGCATCACTTAGTCTGTTTTTTCACTGGATAATAAAAATAGGAAGTAACCTTTATGAAAAAAAATAAAGAAAAACCACATATATCAATAAAAACTGCCCATTTTTTTAACAAAAAAGACTTACTCTGTACAGGAGTTCTTTTATTACTTATTTTAATATTTTTTTTCAATCCTCTCTTTACCGGTAAAACATATTTTATAAATGATATTGAAGCTCTGGGTTATCCTATACACCATTATAAATATGAAATGGGGCAAAGAGGCAAATTATTTCTCTGGGACCCTTATACCTGCTGCGGTCAACCTTATTTCTCAGATGTCCATAATGCACTCTTTTACCCGGTTACCTGGATATATTTTTTTATAAAAACTGAAACAGCCCTGGCTTATTATGTAGTAATACACTTTTTATTTACAGGCATTTTTTCATACATATATTTAAGAAGTATGAATATAGAGGAAATAGCTTCACTGGGAGGAGCTATATTTTATACATTCTCAGGATTTATGGTAGTACGTATAGTACATATAAACTTTGTAACTGCTTATGCACTTTTACCAGTATCCCTTTATTTTACAAACAAACTCTTAAGAGATAAAAATCTTTTTTTCTCTTTACTGCTTGGGCTTTCTCTGTCTCTATCATTTCTTTCAGGTAATTACCAGATAAGTATGATGGTATATGTTATTGTATTTATCTATTTTATAGGACATCTGGAAATAAAAAATATATTTAAAAAAGATCAATTAATCCTTACAGGATTTTTCTTAATAGCAATTATCTTTTCCACATTGCTTATATCAGTTCAGCTAATTCCAACTATGGAGTATCTGTCTCAGACCTTAAGAACTGTTAAAGGAGTAGACTATAAGGAGGCCACAAAAGACTCTCTTGGACTTAAGGAAATAATAATGCTATTTATACCTGATTACTATGGACTCCCCTGGCAGAATCCTCACTATACAGGAAAAATTTATCACTGGGAAGCCTGTTATTATATTGGTATATTCCCTTTTCTTCTGACCTTAATTGGATTTATCTTAAGAGGAAAAGAGAAGAGAAATCTTTATATATGGGCTATTATTATTCTTCTTGGCTTTATTATGGCATTGGGTAAACATATGCCCTTATATAAATTTTTATTCAACTATGTTCCCTTATTTAAGTCTTACCGGGTGCCCATAAGATTTCTATTTTTTATATTTCCTGGTCTTTTATATTACACAGGTTTTTCACTGAATCAATTACTGAACTTACCAAAACCTGTAAACTGGAAAAACTATAAAAATATATTAATTACACTTATTTTTTGCGGCATTTTTATCTTATTTCTGTCTTTTTTCTCATTTATTCATGGTAATATAAGTTTTTTCTTTATCTTCACGGGTCTTGGAGGAATTTTAACAATTTATCTGAAACTCTCAGGTAAAATTAAAAGAAATGTATTTGCTGTAATCACAATAACATTACTTATTACTTCTGCCTTTTCTTTCGGACTTATTTATAATCCTACCAGAGATCAGGCATATTTTAAAGAAAGAAGCAGTATATTTACACCCCTTGAAAACAAAATACCTCCTGCAAGAATGTATTATCTTATACCGCCTGAATTATTAGGACACCTTCATGGGACAAGAAATATGGCATCTACAAAAAGAATATGCAGTCTTTTAGGATATAATCCTCTTATACTACAAAGATATGCATCTTATCTTCTATATGCCTCCAGTGGAAAAATGCTTTCCTCTCTTGACCCTGAAAGTCTTGGAAAATTTGATTTAATACACCTTGACAATTTAGATTCTTCTATGATGAAATTATTAAATCTAAAATATGTGTATATCTTTATGCAACGTGAAAAATATGAAAATAATATTATAGATCTAAAAAATCCCTATGAGAGAGCTTTTATAGTAAGGGATTATAAAGTTATAAAAGAGGATAATAAAATACTGGAAATGCTTAAGTCAAAAGAATTCAATCCTGAAAAGATATTGATTCTGAAAGAAGACCCCGGCGTAAAAACAAAAAATCAGGAATTAGTAGAAGAAAAAGTGTCTATTACTGAATTTGAACCTGATTATATAAGAATAGAAATCAATCCTGAAGTTAAAGAACCATCTCTGTTGTTTCTCTCAGAGATATATTATCCTGGATGGAAAGCAAAAGTACACGGAGAAGAACGTAAAGTTTACAGAGCAAATTATCTGTTCAGAGCTATCAGCTTAAAACAGGGAGATAAAATAGTAGAATTTTATTTTAGTCCTGATTCTTTTAAAATTGGAGTATTAATAACTATTACATCTCTGTTATTTCTACTAATAGTGATAATAAAAACTTTCTTAAGTACTTATAGGAAAAAGAAAGAATAAATAATGAGTAAAAATAAGAAGTCCCCGAAAGAAAAGAAAAACTCTGTTCATCTACCAGAAGATAAATTTCATTTATTTATAGCCCTTGCACTTTATTTAATAGCCATAACAGTTCAGTTATGGAATTTAAGATATGTATCAGCCCCTATGACAGACGAGGGGGATTACCTCTATGCAAGCAAACTTATCTCAGAAGGATACCTGCCTTACAAAGATTTTTATGTAGGTCATCCTCCACTGGGAATGTTTATAATTTCCCTATTTTTTTATATCTTTGGTATTCACCTCCATCCATTCCGTCTTATTTACACACTATTAATAGAAAGTATAATTTTCCCTATTTTTTATCTTGTTAAAAAGAGAGCAAATTCAGTCTTTCCAGCAGTATTTGCATCAGTTTTATTTATAACTTTTGTTGAATTTCAGCAGGTAGATGCCAGATTTTATGCTCACAGACAAAGTGCCCTCTTTCTGGCATCATGGGGTCTTTTATTATATTTTAATAGTGAAAAGAAAATAATACACTTTCTGGGAGGTTTTCTCCTGAGTCTGGGTTGTAGTATAACCTTTGCATATGGATTTATTTATGCCCCTCTCATAATTGGTATATTTATAGCCCATAGAAGAGAAAATTTATTCAGCACAGATAAAATGTTTATCGCAGGTTTGATAAC
>JAKJGF010000177.1 GCA_022704525.1 Bacillota bacterium
TAGCACCTGCCATAGCATCACTGCCTCCGCATCCAAGAAAGGAGCTCATCATATTCATCATTCCAGCTAGATCCAACATACCGCCCATCATACCCATACCGCCCATCATACCCATACCATCCATCATACCCATACCATTCATCATACCCATACCATTCATCATACCCATACCATTCATCATACCCATACCATTCATCATACCCATACCATTCATCATACCGGGCATACCACCCATCATCCCCATACCACCCATCAAGCCGGGATATTGACCCTGCATACAGGGGTTAGACTGTCCTCCCATCATCATTTTCATCATTCTCATCATCATCATCATCATCTGCATCATCATTTGAAGAGAATTCATCTGACCCATCTGACCCATCTGACCCATAGGTGGTCCTCCACCATAATAGTTATTAATAACTGTAGTATTACTCTGGCTGTTCCCAATTCTTAATCCCATATTTATCATCCTTTCTTATAAAATTTTCAACTGAAGTTAATTCATTATATTTATAATATAACGACAAAATGAAAAAAGTAAAGAGTATAGAAGATAAATAATAAAAATTATTGGCTTGATTTTAAAATTATTTTACTGGTAGCATACTACATAAAAATTTCTACCTGTAAATTTTTCTGTGATAAAAGCTGAAAAATAGGCTCCCAAAGCGTAATGCGTGTATACCTGTCCCTGCCTGGGCTCTGTAGCAAAAGATATGCCGTCAAAGGAGAAAGTTATAACTTAAATAAATACAAAACTGTATATTCTATAATAACAGATTTTATTGTAACAGGATCATAGATTTTGCGTAAGAGTCCGGGCAGGGATAGGTTCTCCATATGGATACCAACGTACCTATTGCCCTTCAACTTATCAATTAGGACAAATTATTTTATAAGAATAATTCAAATCTTTATTATTAAATACCTGACCTGTTAGCGATGAAACTACTGAAAATTCTATAGATGTAAATTCTTCTGTCAGATATAATGAAAGATAAAATGTTACCTCGTAAATTCTTTTATCAGGTTTACTGAAATCTATCACTTCTATATTATGTGAAGTAACAGTCATTTCCCTTTCCCAGCACCCGGGCCATCGGCATAGACCACAGTATATTATTAACTTATAAAGAGAATGTTCATCAGGAAAAACTATTCTGCACTGTTCGATATATTCTTCTGCTAAATTAATATTATTTATTACGTAGGCAGTAAAATTGACTTCTATAAGTCCATCAATGTAGTGGCGGAAATGAAATCCTGAATCAAAATAAATATTATATATTTTCTTATTTAAGTTACCACTTTTTTCTATTTTCTGTATTTCTTTTATGTAATAATGGATAGAATGTTCGATTCTATTTTTAAAATATGCTTCTATATCCAGTAAAGAACTTCCATATCTGGGGAGTGATAAGATTTCTTCTTCATCATCGAAAATTATCGGCATTAGCCCATGAACAAGCATAATATAATTTACAAAACATTTCCCCACACGGCCATTGGCATCTGAAAATGGATGTATGGCTATTATGAGATGATATATTTCCGCAAGGCCCTTTATAAGGGCATAAGGGGCCCCAGTATTCCAGTCTATTCTCTGCATATAACCTTCCAGAACCAGGAGTTCTCTTATGAGTTTTCCTTCTTCTACAGTAACCCCGTTCTTATCATCAAAGTCAAAGGTTCTGAATTCGCCCGGACGACAGGTATAAGGTGTATCAAGGCCACTGTAGAGCAGGTAATGTATTCTTTTTAAAAGATCCAGATTTATATTTATGGTATCAGGAGAGGTAGTGAGAATTTCCCTGAAAAGATTTAAAAAGTTATCTCTGGCAATAGTTTTTAAATACTGTGGAGGATAGTAGTTTTCATATCCTATAGTGCCTTTCATTATGGTTTTGGATGTTTCGGCAAGAGTAAAAAACATCTTTTGAAATACTCCCAGGGTTATATTGGGGGAAACCCTTTCTTTAAATTTAAAAAAAAGGGGGAAATTAAGTATTTCAGGACAGGGAGGTTGAAGGTGAGGTATGTTCTTTTCCAGAGGGTATTCTAGTTTTTGACACAGCTCTGAAATAATATGTGGCGAGTCATAATTCAATATACATTCTTCCGGCATAAAAATAAGGGATTTAACTATATCTAATTCTTTATAGAAGGTTTCCCCCAGTTTTCTGTTGATTTCCGGTAAGTCATTACTTTCAATAGTGCCGAGAAAACCGGCCAGGTCGATATTTACTCCATAACCTCTTTGTAGCATTTTTTCTATGACATATTTCCTGGAAATTTCATCTTTCTGTGTAGCCTGGTAGAGTTCCTTATTATAATGCCATTTTTGATAATAATAAAGTAATGTGAGCGGATCCATGGGGTGCTGATCATAGAGTTCTCCTAATTCCCAGTTCATATGGGAGAGTTTGCCGTATATCCTGTCATAGAGTTTCTGACAGTAAGAGTCCCATTTATAGACTGATATAAAGTCTTTTGGTTCAGACATCCCGGTTATCCTTTCTTAAAGTGAAATGTTTCACTTCTTTTCACGTTTCACTGCTTTCACATACTTATTAAGCCATTCATTTTCCTCCCATAACACATGGAGGACAGACTCCCGGGCCTGATAAGAGTGACTTTCACAGGGAAGCATAACCAGTCTGGCCGTATCTCCCAGTCCTTTAAGGGCATCATAAAATCTTTCACTCTGCATTGGATAGGTTCCCGGATTATTATCTGCTTCTCCATGAATGATTAATATGGGTTCATTAATCTTATCGGCATGCATAAAAGGAGACATTTCACAATAGACCTGAGGTGCTTCCCAGAAAGTACGCTCTTCACCCTGAAATCCAAAAGGTGTGAGAGTTCTATTATAGGCTCCACTGCAGGCAATACCTGCACGAAACAAATCCGTATGAGCAAGAAGATTGGCCACCATAAATGCTCCATAGGAATGACCTCCAATGGCAATCCTGTTTCTGTCTGCCACTCCGAGTCTTACTACTTCCTCTACTGCCGCCTCTGCACTCGCAACTAATTGTTCCACATATCTATCATTTGGTTCTTCCTCATCTTCTCCGATTATTGGCATAGTGGGCTTATCAAGAACTGCATAACCCTGTGTAAGCCATATTAGAGGTGAAGAAGGATAAATTCTTATGAAGCGATATGGAGAAATTGTAATCTGTCCTGCTGTATCAGCACTTTTAAATTCACGGGGATAGGCCCACATAACCACAGGGAGGGGACCGTCTTTTAAGGAATATCCCGTAGGAAGATAAAGAGTTGCCGTTAATTCCACACCATCATTTCTTTTATAGCGGAGTAATTGTTTCTGTATCTTTGAAAGTTCCGGTGTGGGGTGTGGAAAAAAGGTAATCTGTTTTATTTCATTTTTATTCAGATCTCTCAGAAAATAATTAGGAGGATTTTCCTGTGATTCACGACTTGTAAGAAGTATAAGATTCTTTTCATCGAGTAATCTGACGATACGCTCATAATATGGTGCTTCCGACTGCCATAAACGTTTTATTTTTCCTGTAGATAAATCAAATTGATCAAGAAAAGGCCGATCACCCTCAGGAGATCCTCCATCACCTGTAAGATATATAATATTTTCCCTGTCATTTGTAATAATTACAGAAGTTCCGTCCTTAGTCTGACGGAGTAAAGGTTTGCCAGGGTTATTATATCTATCTTCTTTTGAGTAAGAAAAAATTTTTCCAGGTTTATTCTCCGGTGTTCCTGGTTGAATCATCCAGGTCTGTACCATTTTTGTCTTGTTCCAGTATTCCCAGACTAGAGCGAGATTTTCATTACACCACATAATTTCATTGGCACGTGTAGTTAAAGAAATAATGGGAATAGGATTGCTGTTAAAAGGAGCATCCAGAATATATATACAATCCCTTACATCTGCTTTTACTCCCGGGTCTCCACCATCCTGTGCCTCTATCCAGTAAACTGTTGAAGGTACATCTTCACGCCAGTCTACTCCCCTTGGCCCACAACGTACAGCATCTGAAGAAATAGGAATTTCTTCAGCCAGGGGCAGATCTGCAATTTTTTTGATAATCTGTCCTTTTAAATCCCATATTTCTATATTCTTCGGAAAACGATATTCCGGTACCAGATATGAAAAGGGACGTTTTATTATCTCTACAAGAAGGTATTTGCCATCTGGTGAAGGTTTACATCTTTTTATAAGTCCTTCAGTGCCTACAGTATTAACTTTACCATCCAGGTTAACCTGAATAATCTGTGATTTTAGATAATACTCGAAAAGTTCTTCATCATATGGATTTTTCAGTAAATCCTGATAGGTACGGGCAGGAGCTTTTTTCCCTGATGTTTCCTGTATTACAGGGCCGGTTGGAACAGAGGAAGTCTCAGGTTTACTGCCCTGCTCTGCCGGTACAGTTCTGCATATAATACTTTTACTATCTGAAACCCAGTAAAAAGGATTATCGTAGATTTCATTTAATTTCACATCAGCCATAGGTCTGGCCTGATAATTTTCTCTATCTACTACCCATAATTCAATGCTTTTTTCACGGGTTATACTAAAGGCTATATGCATACTGTCAGGTGACCATGTGGCATAAAGGAAATGAAGATCTTCCGGTAACCCGGTAATCTTTTTCTCACTCCCGTCAGATATCTTTTTAAGTAACATTTTATTATAGTGTATATCCCTGTTCTGACCATAATTTTCCGGATTGAATCTCAGACCTGCCAGACGAAGTTCTGGCTGTGCCAGTACTTTTATCCTTTGAAGAGGGGGACGTTCTATAAAAAGCATCCATTCTCCGTCAGGGCTTGTTCTTACAAAAGGCGTCAGAGGAGCATCCACTATATCTACAATCTCTTTCGGAGGCGTGCCATATACTTCCTGGAGAGACTCCTCTTCTTGAGAATATGCCCCTTGAGGGAAAAGAAATAATAATAAAAAGAGAATGATTATTTTAGTTTGCCTGAAAAACATTTTAAAACCTCCTTGAATTCGTGATGCGTCACGGATGATGCGTGATGCGTGATGGGTAGAACACTGTTCTGCCCCTACACAGGTCTCACTTTTCACCTTCTTAATACCAGCTTTTACCCAGCAATTCATGGCCTTTGTTCACAACATCGGGATACCAGAGTGTAAGTTCGGGAACATCATAAAGTATATAATTAACACATTCCCATCCCTGCATAAAGGCGTGATCCTGATTTGCCACTTCATACTTCCATGCGCCGAAACGTCCTCTGCTGTATATATCTTTCTTCATAAGGTCCGGTAACAATGCCTTTAAAACTTTATCTCTTTTAAGACAGGGGATGGGGTAACCGTATTCGAGTCGTCTGTGCCAGGTATTATAAACATAATCCTCAGATTCTATAAGACGGGTATTTATCATCCCTTTAATAGTATCTTCCACTACTTTTTCACTCTCTACCGCTTTACAGGGAGATTCCGACACCTCTCCCATAAGAGACCAGTATTTAGAAATATCTGCAGAATTATTGGGACTGTAATGGCTGAAAACAGTTACTCTGTAAAAGGGACAATTACTTTCAGGGAAATACATCCAGCATTTTTTGTTTAAATGTGCCGGGGCTTTCCCGTAAAGGCCTAGACCTATAACATGAGTTGATGAATAGGTAAGATCCTTTACAGAGTCATATTTTAAATCAGACATTTCTATAAACTGATCTAACGGTATTGTAGTAATTAAAAGATCATATCCAGTGGATTTTCCGTTTTCAAAATGAATTCTTTTCTTTTCTGTTTCAATCCTGCATACCCTGTGTTCCATATGAATTTTACCGGCAGGCAGTTTACCTGCAAGGGCTCTCCATATTGCCCCTGTACCGCCGAATTTCGGAAACCTGAATCTGTTATTGGGCCCCCAGGATACATCATCCGTGTTAAAGATGATATTTTTACTGACCCTTTCGAGATCTGCCACGGCAACCCTTTCACCGAGCCATCTGTAGTCCATAATGGAAGGTTTATAGGCCCATACCTTAAAATTATAGGGAAGCATAAAATATTTCCCTATTCCTTTTCCCAGAGTGGAAAGAATCCATTCTTCAAAATCAGCCGGTTTTTTCTGCTGTTTATCTTTATATAATTCTATAAGCCCCTGAAGGCATTCCCATTTTGCTTCTGTAGGAAGACGATGGATATTATTCTGAAAGGGATAGGGAACAAATCTATCTAAAAGCCAGACCCAGCTTTCTCTTTCATGGTAGATCCATCCGTCTTCTCCAAGTAGATAATCCATCATTTTATCAAAGGTGCCGTAATGACTGAACTGCACATGGCCTCCCAGATCCCAGGTAAATCCCTTTTCATCCTTATGGCTTGAAGCAAGACCTCCTGCGTAATTTTCTCCTTCATAAAGTTCCCAGGAGTCATAAGAAAGCTCCCGAAGTCTCCATGCCGCACCGAGTCCTCCAGGGCCGGCACCGAGTATGACGATATGTTTCATTCATAATTCTCCTTCTGTATGTTTATCATTGATTGAGGGTTTGTTGTGAAGAGTTTACTTGATTGAGAGTGATTAGTCAATATTTTAATACTATATTGATTTTATAAAGATTCTTTAATCTTTCACTTTTAAACACAATTACTCAGAGGCAGGGACAAAGAAAAAAATACTCTTCCTTTTGAGCAAAAAACTCAAAAAGGACAGAAGATTTATATGTAAAAAGAAGAGATTCCAATCTTTTTAATCGTTGAACTTCTCAAGTAATTTCAGCAATTTTTTCTTCCCCATCTTTTTAACAAGTACTTCTGTCAGTTCATCTTTTTTGAATTTATACTTGACAATATATAGATAAATTATTAATTTTAGTAGTAATAAACTTATTATGTTTAAAGCTATCAGCTTAAGGAAAAAAGCTGAAGGCTGATGGCTAAAAGCTGATAGCTAATAATAATTTATCCTGAAAGGACATTTTATGGATACTACAGATTTACTTAAAGGCATACCCCTTTTTTCTGAGCTTGGAGAAAAAGAACTTCTTTATCTGGCTCAAAAAACTTATGAAAAGATCTTTAAAAAGAATACTATAATATTCCAGAAAGGAGAAAGAAGCGGTTTCTTAGGAATATTGCTCTCAGGACGTCTCAAAGTTATACTCTTAAGTCCCCAGGGCAGAGAAGTAAATCTTGCCATCCTGGAACCTTATGGTTATATAGGAGAGATGTCTTTACTGGATAATGAACCTCATTCTGCCACTGTAATGGCTTTAAAAAAAAGTAAACTCCTTATACTTCCACAGACAGCATTTCATGAACTTTTGAAGGAGCATCCTGAAACAGGTATATTTCTTCTCAAACAGTATGTAAAACTGGTAAGAAATTTAAGTGAAAGAATAGCAGATCTGAAATTTATGGATATTTATCAGAGAACAGCCAAAAAACTCGTAGAAATGGGGCTCTCAGGAAAACCCCTTGAAATAACCCATCAGGAACTGGCAAATCTTGTGGGATCAAACAGGGAAAATATAACGAGATCCCTTAATGAGATGGAAAAAAGAGAATTAATATATATGAAAAAGAGGAAAATAATCATTAAAAAAAGTAAAGAAATTGAAGAGATATATAAAGATTTCTAAACAAAATAAAAAGGACATGGCTTTGGAGGAAAGATGTCCTCTTCAATAAGGAAATCCCTGTCTTCAGGAGTAAGCCCGAAGGTAACGACTGCTTCAAGCTCGAGTTCACGACATCTAATCCGGCACATATCCTCAGACACCAACATTATCATGCTTACAACCGCCGCTACAGTAATATTTGGCAAAGCATGAGGCACATGACTTATTGGCCGTTACAGGGCTTTTCTGATATTCTTCCCTGTTTAAATCTTTCTCAAAGACACTTCCCGGTTTATCTTAGTACCGCAACAGGCAAGTTAGTATCCATCTCACAAGTCTGTCCCTGTCCGGGCTCTTACGCAAAATCTATGATCCTGTTACAATGAAATCTGTTATTACAGAATATACAGTTTTGTATTTATTTAAGTTATAACTTTCTCCTTTGACGGCATATCTTTTGCTCTAGAGCCCGGACAGGGACAGGTGTGTATATTTAAAATTTTTTGGATACTTATTTATCTGTCTCGGTACTTAGCCATCAGGAAATTAACTGCCCTGTCGGGAAAATCCGTAAAAAGAGCATCTACATCATAAACCATATAAAATTGATTTAATTCATCTTCAAAGGTTTTATATTTTTCTGGCAGAGCATCTGCCCGGAAAGTATAGGGAATAATCTCCAGACCTGCTTCATGTGCCCACTTTACTATATCGGGATTTTTCTCAATACGGGATTTTTCAGGTGAAACCACACTGGCATATGTGGCGATTTCCGAAAGATTTTCCTCTGTTAATTCCTTTGTATAGGCTATTTCATTTTTATATTCCCATTCAGATTCTCCTGTGAGCTGAACAAGAGGAATTTCTGTCTTTAATTCAAAATGAAGTTTTTTGAGGGGATCGGGATCAAAGCACTGTATATAAACCTTTGAGTCTTTTCCATCATAACCGTATTTAGAAAGTATTTCCAGTAATTTCTCTTCCCCCGGGTGGCCTTCTTTTTCGTGAAAAGAAGGGCTCTTAAACTCCGGACAAATTCCCACATTACGACCTGTGCTTTTATTAAGTCCCTGAATGAGTTCAATCATTTCAGAAAAAGTAGGGATTTCAAATTTTGACAATCCCTGAGGAAATCTTCCGGGAAATACAGAAGTGCCGTCAGATTTTGCCCTTTCTTGGACTCGTAACTGTTTAATCTCAGAAAGGGTAAAGTCAACAGCATACCAGTGACCGTCAGGTCTCTGCCGTTCCGGGAAAACTTCTTTAACATTGGTAGTATCGTCAATATAGATATCATGGACACATATAAAGACATCGTCTTTCGTTAATACTACATCTGGTTCAATATAATCTGCTCCCATGGCATAGGCCATAGCATAGGCCGGCAGTGTGTGTTCGGGAAGATATCCGCTTGCCCCTCTGTGGGCTATTACAAATTTTTCCTTTGCCTCTGCTGTCATAAGAGATAAAATTGTTGCGAATAAGAATAGAATAAATAGTGAAAATATCTTTTTATTCATTACCTTAATATACCACCTTTCTAATTATGGTTGAAAGTTGATGGTTGAGAGTTGAAATATTATTAAACCCCAAACCCTGAACTTTAAACTATATAATAAATATGTCACCTGCTCTGCATTTAAAACCTGTTAATATATCACCACCATCCAGCATATTATTTTCCTGTAATACAACACACCTGCCGGAAGAATTATATACTGCCACTGCCCTGTTTATAGGGTCTATAACCCATACCATAGAGACACCGGCTTTAAGCCAGTCATTAACTTTTCCTGCTATTTTAGTGTAACTATCTGAAGGAGAATTTACTTCCACTACCAGGTCAGGCATTACGGAAGAATAGTCTTTTACAATACCACCACTTCCGGCTAATTTTTCCTTACTTTTAAATGCCATATCAGGTGCTCTGACAGTATCAGGATTGGATGACAGTTTATATCCTGTTTCTGAAGAAGTAATAATGCCTGAAAATCCTGAGAGGCAGACAATTTTTCTGCTGTAACCATAATCATTTCTCCTTTGTTCACATTATTCATTTTAACATAGTCCCTGCTTAAAGGCAAATTTAAGATCTTGACAGAATTACTTTTTATAGGATTCTTCGGACGTCCCGGCTTACCAGTAAGGGGAAACTCTTTAATAGAATGCTAAACCTCTATCAATGCAGAGATATAACAACTTTTAACCAGGCCTGATTTTTTTTTCTATTGTATTTTTTTTTTTTTATTATATAATA
>JAKJGF010000392.1 GCA_022704525.1 Bacillota bacterium
CTGAAGATTATCTGACACCACACTGAATTCACCGGCAGATGGTAAGACCTCTTCTCTTACTTCTTTTGTTGAACGTAATTTTACTCCAACTATGTAATCTATATCAACTTCTTTTAATTCTTTAAGGTTTTCTTCACTTACTGTTCCAAGGTCACTTACAAATATAATTTCTCTTAATCCAAGTCGCTTTGTCCGACTTATAATCTTTTTCACTGTGGATACATCTGCCGTATTACCAGGAAATACTTCTGATAGTAATGGTATGCCTTCACTATTTACTGCCAGACCTATTAATATCTGTGGCCCATCTCTTCTATGGCCGTGAGGATGGCCATATTGACGTATATCTTCCTCTTCTGTTTCTCTAACCTCAAAATATGTACTCCTTGTATCAAAAAAAAGTAAATCTACTTCTCGATTAAATAGATTACACAGGGTAAAATAAAGGTCTTCTTCTAATTCTTCATGGTGCAGTTCTAAAAAATCAAGGGCTCTGTAAAGATGATGTAAAGAACATTTATTACTTACAGGGTAATGTGTCTCTTCCTGCAACCACTCATAGCTTCCTAACTTTGATGCAGGTTCCTGTAATCGATTAAATAACATGCCTATTATGCCTTTCTCTATGGGTGCTTCATATTTATGTTTCTTTAATTCTTTTCTGAAAAACTTATCTAATCTTAGTTTCTTCCAACTCTGTTCCAAAAGATATAACAGGCCATATTCTTTTGACTCTCCTATGACCAGATCCGGTGAATATTCTCCTTTTTCTTCAAGATATGACAGAATTTTATATGCTATAGACTTCATTTCTTCGGCATTTAATTGGTCTATTCTTCCGAAATTACAGATGAGATTCGTCTCCGGACGTTTTTTTTCTTTGTTCCAGTTATTTTCCACAAGTTGTAAATATTTTACAGATGCACCATATTTTCTCTTGCCTGTTACTTCTCGAATATACATATACTATGTATAACATATTTTTATATTATATGGCAATATAGTTTTAAATAAACGTGTACTATGAGATTTTGACCTCAACTCATCAAAAACCCTTGTACTATGAGGGGCGTCTTTAAAAATGTACTATTTCCTGTCAAATGGGGGGTAGTCTGGAAACTCGAACCCTTGGCGAACCAGTTCGCAATACAACCTCCGGAGACCTCGCCTGATTTCGGTGTTAACCACCAGGGATTTCTCCTTCTCCCCCCTGAGGAGGGAAGCTTGAAAACTCTGGAATGCTTTTACAACTCCTTCTTTAGAAATCGGTTTCAATTCCTCATAGGTAGTCTGGAAACTTCTTGGTTTCTTCATTTCTTTTCACCTCCTTTTTTTTAGTTTCAATTCCTCATAGGTAGAGTCTTCTCGAAAATTTTCTTCCCCGTAAACACTCTTTTTTTCTTCTAAAAATTCATTATCTTAATCCAGAATTCTACCTCAATTTTAAGCTCTCGAAAATAAAATTGCAAGAAAAATTTTTAAAAACCCTCTAAAAAAATCACTCCTTTTCTGCGATAAATATAATATCACAAAGAAAGGAGGTGGAATTTATCCAAAAATTTAGACAGGCTTACAATAGTATAAAATCCACCAGAAAAGCAATAGTTTTTTCCTATTTAGATGAAAAAATTATAATTTCCGACATAGACTTCTCTCCTGTAGCAGAATTACTCGCTTCCCTCTATTCTCCAGAGCCGAGAGGAAGAAAGCCACGTGATCCTGTATGTGTTCTGCGTTCTCTTATCCTTATGGTAATGTTAAACGAAACAAGTATTACCAGATGGGCAAAGAGACTGCGTTCGGATGAATTCCTATCTGTTATTGCAGGGTGGGAACCAGGTAAATCTCCTTCTGTAAGCACTTTTTATCAGTTTCTTTACAGACTCCAGGACGGCCCTTATAAGAAGAAATGCTCTCACATAGAGAAACCTTCTGAACTGGATAAAGGCTGGCATAAAAGGAATTTCAAGAAAGAGGATAAAAAGAAGAAAAAGGAACAGAAAAAAGAAATAGACCACCAGAAACAGGACTCTA
>JAKJGF010000178.1 GCA_022704525.1 Bacillota bacterium
TTTTTCTGGACCAGTAATGTTTCCGTAAAAAAAGAATATATATATAAAGCCGGTTTCTTTGATGAAGATTTTAAAGAATACGGGTGGGAAGATATTGAACTTGGACTTCGTTTAAGGAAACTTGGACTTAAATCAATAACCAATAAAAAAGCAATAGTATATCATTTTAAGAAATTATTGACTTATGCCGATATCCCTTCAGCTATTCACAGAGCAGAGGCAAAAGGTAGAAGTGCAGTTGTATTTTTTAAAAAAAATTCTGACTGGAGAGTTAAACTTACGACAGGGATTTTTTTCCCGAGGATGAATATTAATCTCTTATTCTTTTCAAATTCTTTTATAAAGAAATTTCTAAATAAAGTTTTAACTTCCCGGAACATTGATTGCACTCTAAATTTGTTTCAAAAAATATGCCTTCGCCAGCTGGCTCTGGTTAGTTATTATGAGACTATAAAGAGAGAACTTGAAAAGAAGTGAAAAGTGAAAAGTGAGATGTGAAACGTAATAAATAATTATGGTTTAGGGGCGAACCCTTGTGTTCGCCCCGGTCAAACCATATCCCTATCACGAATATGTGGCAAGAGGCGGGAATATTTGTTATAATATAAGTTATAGATAAACTTATTGGCCCTTACGTATCATGGGGGGCGCCTAACAGAATTTTTTAATTTTATCAATAGAAGGTTTACTATAGATACCTGAGAATTATATAAAAAGAAGGGCAGGTGAAAAGTTGATTGTAATTACACAATTGACTATAATAGATGGCTATTAGAAAAATAAGAATAGATGAAGATCCCGTGTTAAGGAAAAAAGCTAGAGAAATAAGAAATGTTGATGATTCAATAAAGAAGTTAATTGATGATATGATTGAAACTATGTACGATGCTCCCGGTGTTGGCCTTGCTGCTCCTCAGGTGGGCATATCTAAAAGACTTGTTATTGTCGATGTTGGAGATGGTCAGGGACTTCAGGTCTTTATAAATCCAAGGATAGTTAAAACAGAAGGCCCCATAGAAGAAGGTTGTGAAGGTTGTCTTAGTGTTCCCGGTATTTACGGAGATGTAAAGAGAGCCTTTAAAGTTACAGTAAAAGCCTTGAATAGAAAGGGTAAAGGAATAACTCTTGAGGCTACAGGTTTTCGAGCCCGTGCCATACAACATGAAATAGATCATCTAGAGGGAATTCTTTTTATTGATATTGCAACTAATCTTCATAAAATGGATAATAAAGAAAAAGATGAACCTCCGGAAGATTTGTTTCAGGATAATCTAAATTCTTTAATAGAGGATATAAAACAGAAGAGATTTAAACATTTAGAGAGTACAGATACTGTGAAATCATGAGGTGTTTTAATGCGTATTTTTTTTATGGGAACCCCTGAATTTGCAATAAATTCACTGGAAATTCTCGTAAAATCCAGACATAAAGTAGTGGGCGTTTTGACTAATCCTGATCGTCCCTGTGGCAGAGGGCATAAAGTTATTTGTTCCCCTGTAAAACAAAAAGCTCTTGAACTGGGTCTACCAGTTTTTCAGAATGAAAATATTAATACACTTGAATTTAAAGAACTTCTTGATTCTCTAAAACCAGATTTGATAATAACTGTTTGCTGTTGTCATTATATAATTAAATGGATAAGAGAATATGCTCCCTATGGAAGTATAAATCTTCATCCATCTCTTTTACCTCTTTACAGGGGTACTTCTCCTATAATAGAACCTATTATGAGAGGAGATGAAAAAAGTGGTATTACGACTTTTTATTTAGATAAAGGATGGGATACAGGTGATATAATTCTCCAGACAGAAATACCTCTGGACATAAGAGAAACCGGAGGTAGCCTTCACGATAAACTTTCTCTTCTTGGAAGTCAGGTTTTATTGGAAACAGTTAATCTTATGGAAGAAGGAAAAGCAACTCGCAAAGCACAGGATCATGCAAAGGCATGTTATACAGACAAAATACACTCCCATCATGGTGAAATTGACTGGAGTAAATCTTCTATAGAAATAGATCGTAAAATCAGAGCATTTAATCCGACTCCTGGAACCTTTACTTTTTATAAAAAGGAGAAATTAAAAATATGGGGGGCCATTGCAGGTGGTGAATATACAGGTAAATCCGGTGTGATAATTCATGCTGATGAGTTAAATGGTCTTGTCATAGGAACCGGGAAGGGCTTACTGGAGATTACTGACATTCAGATGCCTTGCAAAAAAAAGATTACCTCCAGGGAATTTTTAAGAGGTTGTAAAATAGAAACAGGAGTAGAACTGGGGAAAAGTGGAAGTGAAACTTAAGACACATAACTCCAGATATATTGCTTTCCAACTCTTAAAAGACGATAGAAATTTTTTACCTGCCAGACTTTCAGATAAGTTAAGATATACCTCTCTGACATCACGAGATAAAGCCCTGGTTACCCAGCTCGTTCATGGAATAAATAGAGAACAATTGTTTTTAGATTGGGCTATTAGTCTTTTTTCTTCTCGTCCTATAGATGAGATTGATAAAGATGTAAAGATTTTACTTCGTCTTGGTGTATATCAACTTTTATGTCTTGATAAGATACCTCCTTATGCAGCTATATCTGAAACTGTAGAGTTAGGGAAAACATTTCTTCCTTCCAGGGTGGTTAAATATATTAATGGAGTTCTCAGGACTGTGGATCGACAAAAAGCCATAGTAAAAGAGGGCCCTTCAAAAGAAGATAATCTTAAATTTCTTTCTATATATTATTCTCATCCTGAGTGGTTAATTACCAGATGGTGCAGACAGTGGGGAGAAGATTTTACAAGAAAACTCTGTGAATTTAATAATTCACCTCCCCCTCTTACAGTAAGGGTTAATACCCTTAAGATATTACCTGAAGAACTGTTATGTCGTTTTAAAGAAGATGGTATTTCGTCCTGTTCCCTCAAAATAGTACCGGAAGGGCTTAAAATACTTTCATATCTCAGAGCAGAAGAATTATCTTCCTATGATGAAGGGCTTTTTACAATTCAGGGAGAGTCCTCTATGATTGCAGGGAAAGTTTTAAACCCACAGGAAGGAGATAAGGTTATGGATTTATGTGCTGCTCCCGGAAATAAGACTACTCATATAGCTGAGTTGATGAACAATAAAGGTCATATATCTGCTGTAGATATATCAAAAAGACGTCTTTCCCTTATCAACTCTAACTGTCTTCGTCTTGGTATAAATATTATTACTCCTGTGGCCTGTGATGTAATGGAACTTGGAAGTGATTATGAAGAGAAATTTGATAGAGTCTTACTTGATGCCCCATGTTCTGGAACAGGTGTTCTCGGTAGACGTTCTGATTTAAGATGGAATAAAGAATTTAATGATATAAAGAGACTTTCTTTACTTCAAAGAAAATTACTTATAAAAGCTTCATCTTTTGTTAGACCAGGAGGTTCTATGGTTTACAGTGTCTGTTCTATTGAACCTGAGGAAGGAGAAGAAGTGGTAAAGAGTTTCATTAAAGACAGAGAAGATTTTTTTCTTGAAGAACTTATGCTTCCCACCATAATCAATAATACCCACACTAAAGGTTTACTCATACTTCCATCTTTACATGGAATAGAAGGGTTTTTTATTGCCAGATTTAGAAAAAAGTGAAAAGTGAAAAGTAAAAGGTAACGATTAATGAGTTAAATACCCATCATCCATTACCTATCACCTGTCACTCTAAACCCTTATTAACTCTTTAAATCCCGGCACGGCTTCCCTGAGTACTTTTTCAACGCCAAACTGTAATGTCATCTGTGCCATAGGACATCCAGAACAGGCACCCTGTAATTTGACTTTTATAACGCCCTCTTCGCTTGCTTCAACCAGCTCTATGTCACCGCCATCAGCCTGAAGGCCGGGACGTATCCTTTCAGCTATAACTTTTTCAACAGTTTCTTTCATAAAATATTATTCACCCCCTGATATGCGTGATGTGTGAGAGGTGAAAGGTGAAAGGTGAGCAATAATATAGTAAGTTACTTTTCACTTTTCACTTTTCACTTATTTTCACGAACAAGTGGAACAACTTCCCCCTGTACAGGAACTACATTTGCTTTTTGAAGTAGTTGATAAAGATTCTCCATTACTTCCTTTTGAAGATACAGAGAAAGTAGAGAATAGCCTTTTAAGATTTTTTTGTTTACATTCAGGACATTCAAGGTTTTCAACTTTTGTACCAACGGGATAAAGGGCATCAAATAAATAATCACAATTTTCACAGCAAAACTCATAAACAGGCATTTTATCAACTCCTTTTATTTTCTTATTCGAATATAACACTGAAGATCCTTTATTTTTTTAGCAATTTTTATTCTTTACTTTCATAATTAATATCTTTAGCTAAAGAAGGTTCTTCTTTCATTAATTCAAAAAGTGCCTGAATTGGATCATCTGAAAGAGACTCAATGATAAGTCTCCTATCTTCCATATATACACATAATTTCATATTAGCTTTTAATTTTAGAGCTTCTCTAAAACCGGAAGGTATTGTTATCTGTCCTTCTTCATTAATCCTTACAATTTTCACTTTATTTACTCCATATATAGCTTTATTTACAAAAAGTCCTTCTTGCAGGAAATTAAATTCTTTTCCTCATAAAACACCAGGACATTTCTACTGACCATTTATTCCCTTTACCTCTATAGTCAGTAATTTCCCCTAATTCAAAGAAATTTTGAAAAACTTTTTTTATATCTTTTTTAGATAATAATTGTCCACTGCCACCGGATTTATAATAATTTTCACTAAAAACTCTTAGAAGTAATTTCCCTCTGTTTTTTAATACTCTTACTATTTCCTGACAATAATTAATTCTTTCTTCTTTTTTAATATGATGAAAACAACCTCTGTCATTTATGAAATCAAAAGAATAGTTTGAAAAAGGAAGATTTAACACATCTCCCTGGAAGAGATTTAATTTTAAATTTTTCTCCTCACCTCTTACCATGGCCTTTTTAATAGCATAACTACTTATGTCCAGACCTATTGTTTTAAAACCTTTTTCTGTAAGGTATATTAAATCTGTTCCCTGCCCACATCCTATATCCAGAATTACCACTTTTTTTGTTTGAAAGGATGCCACAAGACTTACAAGTATTTCTTCCTCCTGTCCTGATTCCCATGGAGGATTACCTCTAACTTTTTTATAAATACCATTCCAGTCTTCTATAGGATTGTTCTGCTGATTAATATATGTTTCTTCGTTGGATAGAGGGTTCATATATACTCAGGAAAAAATATATAAAACTTCTCCCTGTCTATCCCTTCTTCTCCTGATTTCCTTTTTGCCTGTTTTATAATTATAGCAAAAAATATTTTATTTGTCTTAAGTTTTTGAGAATTTTTTGTAGTCTTTTTAAGGTGAGAGGTGAGAAGTGAAAAGTGAAAAGGATTGTGTTAAATAAAATACCTGTTATCCAGCACCCATCACCTTATCTATTGACAGAAAAAGAAAATTATAGTATTATATACGTAATCCGTATTACGGACAAATTGGAGGAGAAAATATGCCCGGTGATTATTCAAAACGTTTAGAAATACGTATAGATAAAGAACGTTTTGCCCTGTTAAGAAAAAAGGCAAAAGAGACTAAAAAGTCTATTGCAGAGCTTATCAGGGAGGCTATAGACAAACAGTATAGATGGGCTTCACTTTCCAGAAAACTTCAGGCTCTTGAGAAGTTAAGGGATTTGAACTTACCTGTTGGAGATTGGACAGATTTGAAGTCTGACCTTGAGGAGGATGTCTTATTAAAGAGCGAATCTTTATAAATACAGATATACCTCTGTATTCTGTAAGTGAAAATAGTATCTATAAAGATGGATCTTTTTCATTTTTACAGGCAGTAGCCAGTGGAGAAGTAGAGGGAGTTACTGATGCTATAGTACTTCAGGAAATCTTATATAGTCTCATAAAAAAAGCCGGCCTTTCTAAAGGTCTTGCTGTTTTTGATTTTATAAGCTGTATAGTATCTGATGTTTTCAGTATAACCTCTGAGGATATTTTTAAGTTGAGAGAACTCGTGGAAAAATATCCCGATTCTTCTGTAAGGGATCTTCTGCATCTTTCAGTAATGCTTGATAATGAGGTAAGCGCCATCTATACAGCAGATAATTCTTTCGATATGTTTGCTGAAATAGTCCGTATGGATCCAGTAAAATTTTTAAAGAAAGGAGGGAAGAAGAAAGAGAGGCATATTTTCTGATTCTTAGATAGAAATTGAAGAGATATATTTATGATTTTTTAATAGAAATAATATAAAACAGAAAGGCGGTTAAAGTAATGGATTCTACTTCATCATCATTAAATATAAGTGGACAAATGGATGCTGGTTATATTAAGAGTGATACCAGTTTTAAGAAAGGGATAAACAAAGCAAAAAATGTAAGAAACAGAAGGGCTAAGAGAAAAGTACGTCCTCATATTCCCAAAATGGAAGCTTCCCATAAAGAAACAAATACAACAATGAATAAAGCCAGAGCTCAGGGGCGGAGTGCAGAGGACACCTTTATGGGAAATCAATATGCCCGTGATGCTAAAAGTGGCGGTTCAATGCTTATGAATCTTGTACCCAAAAATATGATGGGTATGAATATGATGGGCGGAGTTACATCTATGGGAGGTCAGATGGGTACTGGTTATCAGTCTCCTGTTAATCTTATGAGTGCTTTTGGAGATATGAACTATGCAGGTATGACTCAGGTTGACCCTCTTATGTCAGCTTTCGGACGTTTTAATGGTTTTCAACAACAGATAGGACAGGGACTGCAACAATGTTTTATGGACGGTAATATGCAGATGAATATGAATCAGATGTTTACCCAGAATTTTATGAAACACACTCAAATGGGTCAAATGTTTGATATGAAAGCAAAATTTTTTGGTATGCAGGAAAAAATGTTTAATGGAATTGGACAAGTTTTAAATGGTGTGGGACAGGCTCTGGATATGGCTGCTCAGGGTATAGATATGGCTGCCCAGGGAGTTGAAGCGGCATCTGCAGCAGTTGCCGCTGTCCCTTATGTTGGTCCTGCTCTGTCTGCTGCCCTGAAGGTTGTGGCTCAGATGTTAAAGGTTATAGGAAAACTTCTTAAAACAGTTTCAAAACAGATGAAGAATATGGCCAAAACCATGCAGCAGAAGGGTCAGATGATGAAACAGCAGCAGAATATGATGAATATGAAAAAGCAGGTGGAACAGCAACTTTCCAGGATGTTTCAGGAAAAGCTTAAAATGGGTCAGCAGAGATTGGGCAATATACAGAAAGCCCTGGGAAATCTTCAACAACAACAGGCTCAGTGTATGCAACATCAGAATTGTATTATAAAACGTCTCGAAGAACTCGGTGAGAATCCGGCTGCTCTCCAGGGTATAAACAGCCAGGGCCAGATGGCTATGATGATGATGAATATGAGAACTCAGGCTATGGCCAATATGAGATCCTTTGGTAATATGTTAGGTATGGGTCAGGGAGGAATGATGCAAAAGGGTATGATGATGAGATCTACTATGCTTGGTGCAGGTATAGGAATAGGGCTTATGTCAGGTATGGGTACTATGGGTGGTGGAATGAGAATGTCTATGGGAGGCGGTTTTGGAGGCGGTTTTAGTGGCGGTTTTAGTGGCGGTTTTAGCAGTCCTTCTATGAGTGGTAGTATGTCTTTTGCCACATCTTCTGTGTCTACACCATCTATGTCTATAGCCAGTGCTGGAATGCCTGCTGTTAGCAATGTTTCTATGGTTTCTGCCGGAGCAATAAGTGCTCAGAGTAATATTGCATCTTTTGCCACAGGTGGTAGAGGCGGAGGAGAGCAGTTGTCTTCATTACAGGCATCTGCAGTTTCTCAGGTTGATTCTAAAAAGGGACTTCTTCAACCTGATAAGGGTTTACCAGATGATCCCAAAAATAAGAATGCCCGTGATGCCAGGAAGAAAGAAGATGCTAAAAAGAAGAATCAAATGGGCAAAAAGGGACAGCAGAGACTCCAGCAAGGCAAGGGAGGTGCCCAGAAAGCCGGTGGAATGCAGCAGGGTAAAGGCCTCGGCCAGAATCGTGAAAAAGGTAAGAATGAATTCCAGAAAATGAAACAACAAATGCTTGACCTTGCCAATGATATTAATTCTAATAAAGATAATCAATCCATGGAAGTTAAAAATAAAATCCGTGGAAATCAGAGATCACTTCAGATGATGTATAATCAGGTAAAAGATAAATATGATCTCGGTGATGCCCAGGGACCTATAAGTCAGGCCCTTGGAACGAAAATTGAGGAGTTTCAATCTAAGGCAACAGTTGGAGGTAAGGGTGGACAGGGTAAATTTCCCGGTGGGCCACAGGATAAGTTCGGTCAGAATAAATTTGGCCAGGGTGGAGCTCAGACTCAGAATAAACTTGACCAGGGCGGAGTACAGACTCAGAAGGGTGTTGAACAGAAACCGAAGATTGACACTCAGCCAAAGGTACCGGATCAGCCAAAGGTACCGGAAACTAACATAAATACAACAGTACCATCAACTCCTACTATGAATACAACTGTACCATCTACACCAACTATAAGCACGGGACATGGCGGGAAATTCTGATTTTAAGTCGTGTTCGGTAATCGGTAAAAGGGCAGAACATTGTTCTGCCCTTACACGTCTCCCGTCTCCCGTCTCCCGTCTCCCGCATTTTCACTTTTCACTTTTTACTTCAAAGGGCCTGAATGTATTTACTATGGTATTACAGGTATTTTTCACTTCCTCATCCTGGCCGGTAGACTGGAATATTTGAATCATATATTGATCTATCATAAATACGGTAACAGTAAGGTTGAAAGCGTTTTTATCTGCTTTTTTTCTGACCTTTAATATGGCAGAGGGAAAATTGCTGAATTTTCCATTAACTTTATCAAAGAGATCATATCCGAGAGCTTCATATTGAATCCAGAGATATTCTAATAGGATGTCCAGGTCTTCAGGTTTTTGTCCATCTGGAATTTTAAAATATAAAAGGTCTACCCCATTTTTTTCTGATGAATCCCTTAAAGGAGATATGGAAATATAGTTAAATTTATCTGAAGTCTGTTCCTCTAAAAACCAGTTAGAAGGATATTGAAATGAAAAAAGTCCTTCTTTTTGATTATAGATTTTCCATCCCTCATGTTTTTCAGGAATCATTATATAAAATTTATTTATCATATCGCTGAATATAGATTTAAAAACTGTAAAATTTTTTTCAAGAGATGCGCCATAAATAGTATAAACATCATAGCCACTCATATATATATATGCAAGTCCTTCCCAATTCTGACCATTTATTGTTCCACTGAAATGATATTCTCTGAATTTTTGACTGCTTATAGTGGATAATTTCTCGAGTTCCTTAAAGTTGGAATAATTTTGTTTAAAATTCTCCATTAAGTTATTTCCTATATCGTCCAGAGTAATTCCCTTAATTTGTTCTTCCTTCATACGTATATGTTTAATTATTAAATTATTATCCTGATCTTTTTCTGAAGATGTTAATTTGTAATAAGCGGTTTTACCGTTTTTATCTATTTTTTGAAGATTCCATTCTGATGGGTAACTCAGCATAAAATAATCTTCAGGAGATATTAATGTATTCATGGAGATACTTTTTTCTGACTGCCTTATTTGAATACTTTCTATCATTTTCATAAAAACCTGTTCATAATCTTTAAAGTCTTCTAACGGTCTTGAAGCAGATATAATTACCACCTCTGTTTCT
>JAKJGF010000179.1 GCA_022704525.1 Bacillota bacterium
AGTGTATCTGGTTAACTATACAAATTTTGACCACGCAAACGCTTATCACACCTTGATTTTTTTAACTTTTAAAATTCAAATTCAGTAAACTCACGCTAGAGTATTTCTAAAAAATTTTGTCTTAAAGTTTCTCTACATACTCGTAACAGGTAAATAGTTACTTAATATTTTTCGGACATTACTTTTTGTACTTACTCTAAAAAGGGGAAGAATTCGCTGCTTCTGCGAATAAGCGGTAGACAGTACAATCTTCCATAAAGACCAGTAGCCTTTTACTGCTGAAGGTAACTCTTTTATATAAACAGAAGGAACCTTTTCACCCTGAACGAAAAGGGGGAGATTTTTCACCAACTTCATTACCTTTGCATTTTCAAGAGTAAGATGTTCACACAGACCTTTACTTCCCTCATCTGCTGAAAAAGTAATATTTTCCATAATTTCCCCGTCTTCCCAGGTGAGATTGTAACCGAAAAGGGTTTTTTCTACCTTTCTGTTAATACTTATAAGATAACCGGTTACCATCCTTTCAACCCAGTAAGGAAGCGGAATGCCAAGAATTCTTTCTGCATCTTCATTTGTAATGTTATTGCCTCCGTGAACTATATCCCACTTCTCTTTTGCTTTTTTTGCCCTTTCAAGTAAATCTTCTGTAATCCTTTCAAGTTCCTCATCCAGTTTTTCAGGATACACTATGGCATTTATATAAAGGTTTCTGAATTCACTTTCTGCTTCTGAAGAATCCAGAATATCAGAGGTTTTATCAACTCCAAATTCTTCTGCAATCTTCTGCAATTTCCACTGAAGTACTTCATAGACTCTGCTTTCTACAGTATCTTTCAGAAGAAAATTTACAGCTTTTACAGGATAAATCTGCCCTATTCTGTCAACCCTTCCTATTCTCTGCTCCAGTTTAACAGGAGACCATGGTATATCATAATTAATCACTATATGACAGAACTGAAGATTTATACCTTCTCCTCCCGCATCTGTTGAAATAAGAACTCTTACAGCTCCGGCAAAATCCCTCTGAACCTTTATCCTTTCTTCAAGTCCCAGAGATCCATTCAGAATTGCCACTGTAAAACCTCTGTTTTCAAGATATTGCTGAAGCATTTTCTGTGTGGCAGTAAATTCCGTAAAGATAAGGAATTTTAATTCAGGATTTCCCTCTTCTGAAGAAAATTTATAAATAAGCTCAAGAAGTGCTTCTGTTTTTGCATCAGGCCCCAGCTCTTCACATTTCTTTGCCAGATCTACAAGAAACCTGATTTTTTCAATTTCCTCTATGCCGGCAGTTCTCATGGTTTGATAAAATTCTTTAACTTCTGTTTCATCCATAAGATCAGTTTCAAGAAATTCAGAAAGTATTTCTTCTTTATCACCGTCAAACTGTTCATTTAAAAGGATAAGTCTTTTTTCCAGTGTACTTCTTATGGCTGCAGTAGAACTGGTAAGTAATTTCTGAAAGAGAACCATAAGAAATCCTGCTGCATAGTTTTTTTCCCTTATGGCTCTGTTATAACCTCTGCTCACATAATCAGTTACTGCTTCATAAAGTTCTCTTCCTGCATTATTTTCCCAGGAAATGAAATGAAGTGTAGTTGTACGTGGTTTAAAGAGATTATCTCCCTTAAAATCAATGACATTTCTCTTTTCTGTTCTTATAACATAGGATGAAACTCTCTCTTTTGTAAGGGAATCTTCATCGGCAAAGGCTTCTTCATCAAGAAGTGACATAAGCCTTCTGAAGGAATCGCTTTTTCCTGAATGAGGTGTTGCTGAAAGAAGAAGCAGGTAAGGTGAGCAATATGCAAGATTTCTGCCCAGGGTATGACGGGATACTGTGTGAGAGGAACCTGCCATTCTGTGGGATTCATCTATTATGATAAGATCCCATCCCGCCTGAAGAAGGTTGTCAAATCTTTCCCTGTTATATCTTTCTATTTCTTCTTCAGACCAACCTTTTCTCTTTTCCAGCGGTTTCACTGAATCCATAGAACAGATAACCTGTTCGAAGTTCTTCCAGTAATTCAGTCTGTTACTGAAAATTTCCTCTCCACTGTCAGTAAGAACTGTATAGAGTTTATCTGGAGATATTTTACCCGGAATTATCAAATGAAAAGTTTCATTAAAGTGTTTTTTCATTTCTCCCACCCATTGAAGGACAAGTCCCTTTGGTGCCACAATAAGAACTCTTTTTACAAGTCCCCTTATTTTAAGTTCCTTAAATATCATGCCTGCTTCAATGGTTTTGCCGAGCCCCACTTCATCGGCAAGGAGAAATCTCACCATATCACCTGAAAGTACTTTAGTAAGAGCATTGAGCTGATGCGGAAGTGGTATGAGGTTCCCTCCAAAGGGAGAAATTACCATATCTGTTCCTATGGAATCTGCTATTTTTGCTGCACAGGAAGAATAAATAATATGGTCTTTGGATTTAATTTCTTTCTGCTCAAGAGGAATAACTTCTCCTGAAGGGATATTTTCTATTCTCTTTTCATCAGGAATAATTACCTTTAATAGCTTTTCTCCCCAGAGGGATTTTTCTTCTGCTACAAAAAGATTTTTACCGTAATGGGGACTGTAGACCCAGGTCATGGATTAAATCCTCTCAACAGGTTGTGGTAAATACAAATTGGATTTTACTCTGCTTTTAATGTATTTTTTTAATTTCTTCCAGAGATAATCCTGTTACCTCTGCTATCTCTTCTAAAGGATAGTTTTTAGATAACATCTTTTTTACAATTTCAAGCTTACCTTCAAGCTTACCTTCCTCTTTAGCTTCCTCAATACTGTTTTTTATAGCTGTGGCAAGCATAGGACTCCCTCATTCTGTTCGTGGTAATGATGAATTTCTTCCATAAGAATATAATTTATTTACGCTTTACTAATATCCTTTTTATAAGGACGAATCGTTTTTAATAGAGAAATAATTGAGTAATGTTTCTCATTAAAGGTATATAAAGGCATATTTAACTCAACAGCTTTATTCCTGCAGCCCATCAGTAGTTCAAATACTACAAAACCCGGCAGAGCAATCTCTTCTTCATCAATTATTGCAAGCCAGTTTAAAGCATTTGGATATTGACGCAGCATATCTATCATTATATCGGTATCAAGTATTATCATTATAAAGCTCTCTTCTGTGATTTTTCCCTCAAATGTCTTGCATAAAGGGAACTATCCTCTATGTCATCTCGATCCTTCCACAGGCCGATCAATTCTGAATTAAGCAAATCAGAAGCCTTTATATATGGTTTTGACTGATATAATTCTCTCTCGATAAATTTTTTTACATTTAAAATTTTATTCTCAGGAAGAATTTCTATCATCTTTATCAATTCACTTTTTACATCAAGCATATCTTATGACCTGCCTTTCAATGTTTTTTATCCCTCTTTATTATATCATATTTCACCTAATCCCTCACCTTTATAGCCGCATTATCATAGTACATAAGCAGAGTAGAATCTTCCTGAATGATATTCTCAGGCAGTCTGTCTCCTACATCAACTATGGTTTTATAATCCTTCCTCTGCCAGGCATCTTTAAAACCGCATCTTATTGCCTCAAGCCTGAACTGTTTCAATCTCTTTTTACTCTTTTCTATTTCTTCAATATAAGCTTTAAATTCTTTCAGCAGTGATTTTTCTCTTATCTTTTCAAGGTCAGAGGATTTAGCAGGATCAGGCACATACCATCTGCCTTTTGCTTCTTTGAGTATTTCAGGGGCATCATCAGATAAATCTCTGTAATTATGATAATTCTGTCTGAGATATGACAGGACCTGACGGGGCACGGGGTCTTTTCTGTCATAATTAATCTGATTGTACTGAAGGAAATTTTCTTCAAGTATGTCCATAAGTTCAGGCATTTTTTCATATTTCTGTATATTCTGTAATTCCTTCATATAATCAGGGAGTATATCCTGATAGGTCTGAGGTTTTTTCATAAGTTTCTGCCTGAGCCATTCTATGGAGGTCTTTTCGTCTTCAATAAAAAAGGTTAACTGCATGAAATCTTTTACTGTAATTTTACTTCTTTCATATTCAGGTATCTGGTCAGAGAGAAAGACCATTCCGTCTCTTTCAGGGTATTTTTCCAGAATATTCTGCTGAAATTCCCCTGATGATAGTGGCACAGGATAACCATTCTGGACAAAATAAGCAACCATGCGATCAAAAAGTATTCTTGGAGTTCTTTCGATAATAATCTCAGGCACACCTTTTTTACCAATAAAGACAGGAAGCATTTTAAGATGCATGTTTATAAAATCCCATACTGTTTCTTCCGGCTGGTGGGAAAGGCCGGTAGATGTGAAGGTTTCAGGTGGTTTGTAGGCTGAAATTACAAGGTCCTGTTTTACTGCTGTAATGGTTGTTACAGCATTGAAACTGCCCTGTTGTTTATCAAGAGCAGACACATTTGCTACAATGAAACCTGCCCTCTGAAGGGCTTCCTGTATGGCATTCCATACATTTGACTTTGTGTTTAAAAATTCTACTGTCATCCACTTGCCTGATTTTAAGACACGATAATATTCTTTAAAGCATGATTCCATAATTTTGTGGTATTCAACAAGTTTTTTTTGTTGGGTTTTATTTATGATAGCTTCTGTTTCTATCCTTGTAAAAATCTTTAGCCAGGATTCCCATATAAAATTAAGGTCAGAGTACATAAAATTAGAGCCAAAAGGAGGATCCGTAAATATATAATCTATTGAATTATTATTTATAACACTGCAATTGTTTGTTGAGTGATTTGAAATTAATGAATTGTCTTTAAAGATCTTTGATAAATTAATATAAGTACTTTTTAATCTTTTAAATTTACCGTCAAAAGCATAATTAAAAGATACTTCTGAAACTGTAGAACCAATATAAAGAGTGCCACCAAGATGTCTGTTAACTTGTGAAAAATGTGTAGCACCATATCTATTCAATTTTGTATAACTAAAAGCAACAGATTCTTTACAAAATTCTAAAAAACGTTTTAATCTAAAGTCTTTACTTTTATCTATAATTTTAACTAAATAAGATTGTAAATATAAACTTCTTTTTGTATAAAAATGATGTATATAAGTTAATCCTATTCTTAAAGGTTCTCCTGTCTTATCTCCCTTGTGTATTTTATCTTTAGGAAACCAGTAAGGTATGTCCATATTTTCAATCTTCTTTAAGATTTCAACATCAAATCCATCTGGCTCCTTCTCAAACCTCTTCTTCCCCACAGAATAATTAATCAAAACCGGCACCTGTTTTGCCTGTTTCACAGTTTCATTAATATATTTATCATATCTGACTTCCCATGCTCTATCTACCTTCTTCTTTGTAAGAGCCACGCCGCAGTGAGAACAGTTAAATTCATCCTTCACCTTTCCCTCTTCCTTATCTACAGCTACATCCCAGAAAACAATCTCCCCTCCGCACTCAGAACATATAAAAACATCACTCCACACAGTGTAATTAATTTTCCCTATTACAGGTTTTCCATTACCGTCCTTCTGCACTTCTCCCTTTATAACATAACTGAGCGGCAACACCTGTCATACCTGTTCCGCAGAAACCGTCAAACACTATATCTCCCGGTTCCGTATAATGAAGGATATATCTCATTATTGCCTTATGCGGCACTTTGGTATGATAGGAATGGGCATTATAAATAGGATGGTTTTTCCCTTCACTCACATCTGAGGCATAGGGTTCTCTATGGTAGTTACTATCAATTTCAATACAGAAAGGGCATTTTTTTATATCAAAGGATTCTTCTGTAATAAGATTGCCTTCTGTGTCTTTCATGCCTGCTTCATGGTGGGAGCAGTGTTTTTCCCATTCCCATTTCTTTATAAATTCATTGATAAACGGATTGGGACATGCCGTGTAATAAGGAGGATCTGAAAGAGATAGAATATCTTCATCTTTACCCAGTGGAAAACCTTCTATCTGCTTTAATTCAGGAAGCTTTTCTTTTAAAATTTTTCTATATCTTTCCTTTTCTTCTTCAGAAAGGGAAGGATTCTTTTTCTCTTCTTCCATCATATTTAACTGTTCCATTTAATCACCGGCCCTTTTTAAAAAAATGTTATGATAATTTACAGCATAAAGAAAATTATGAACAGGGTAAACTTGTTGACAAATAAAGAAATTATCAAAGTAATGAAAGATCAATCGATCAAAATTGGCTTATCAATTTATCATAATCAGCATAAGAGCCGATCCAGAACCAGAAAATATCATCACTTTCTTTTAAACTCAGAGCACGCCAGCCTTTTCCTACTCTTACAGAGAAAATCAATTCTCTGGAATGTATCTGTTTAAATTGCAAACCAGGATGATATGGATTCTGTCTCCAGAGTCGATAATTTTTGCGAGCCATCTTCTTTACTTTTTGAGGTAACTTCTCAAAATAAGATAGAAAATCATCCATTAGATAGGAATTCATAACTCGTCAAATCCCATCTTTTTTACATGACCTGCTCTAATGTCCTGGCGTACTTTTCTGACCAGTTCTGACAGTTTATCTTGAGAAGATGCAAAAGATGACTCCCACTTTTTCTCATCTTCCAGTTCTTCGAAAATTACAGTTGCAATAGCATCCTGCTTCTCAGGGGAAAGTTTATATACTTCATTGAGGGCTTTTTCGAGAAGTGTTGTCATATTTGCTCCTTTTATTCTGCTTTTAATAATTCTTTCATTTTCTCTGCTGATACTTTACTGTATTTTTTTAATTTCTTCCAGAGATAATCCTGTTACCTCTGCTATTTCTTCTAAAGGATAGTTTTTAGATAGCATCTTTTTTACAATATCAAGCTTGCCTTCAAGCTTACCTTCCTCTTCAGCTTCCTGGATACTATTTTTAATAGCTGTGGCAAGCATAGGACTCCCTCCTTCCAGATCAATATTAAATGGTATATTATGTTTTTTAAGATATGTGCCGAGCCATATCTTTATAAAACGTCCCGGTTCACTTGTAAAATCCACTATTTCTATTAATATCTTTTCTGCTTCTATAATTTCCTCTAAGCAAATCCTTTATTATTTTCGGATGGGAGAATAATAATTTATATGTCTTATCCTGATAATGATGAATATCTTCCATAAATATATTATATCATAAAATAGATTTATTATAAAAATCAATTTATAACAATTCTCACTCTTCCCTTTTCCTTTCCCTTAACCTTTTCCTGAACAAATCTTTCAAATTTTTTATTTAAATCATCCAGAGTACAGGGAACAGGGCATGAAATGGTAGATTTGAATTCATCAAAGGAGATAATTACCTTTTCAAGTCCCTTTAACACTTCATTTACGATCCTTACAAAATTAGAATCCACCTTCTGAGGTAATTTCTTCGTATTTATGAAATCCTCTATAATCTTTCTATCTTCTCTGGAAAGAAGATCAATACTATTTTTTACAAAAGGATCTGTAAGATTATTGTGAAGATTTTCTCTCCAGTTATCATAAAGTTCTTCCAGCTTATTTTCACACTCATCAAGCTCAAGTGAACAGACTTTTCTTACCTCCGGCCCGGTTGGATTAAATTTACAGTGAGGACAGATAACGTCTTTTTCCATATTTCCCACTGTAATATTAAAACATGACTTGAGATTATCTATCAATCTGTCCTGAATCTCTTTAAAAACCTTCCTGTCAAGCATATCTATCCTGGAAAGTTCACGTAGTTCTTTAAATAAAGGCCCATTCAGTATTTTGCCTTTCCTGTGATCTCCGATTGAATCCAGTCTGTAAAGTTTATGAAGTTTCATATATTCTTCTATATAATTCTCTTTAAGTTTCTTCATTACAGGAAGCCATTTTGTCTGAATATCCACTTTTGAATCGGAAGAAATATCCTGAATAAATTTCCTCTTCTCTTCATCAAAAAGATTTTTTAAATTACTCTTTTCATGAAGTTTTTCGCAGGCCATCTGAAGATATGATGAAAGAGCCAGAGTTGTATTCATAATACTTTCCAGTTCTCTGAGATTTTCAAGTATTTCCATAGTTTTTTTCCTGTCATTTATATCTTTTTCACTGAATGGAAAATTCTTCAGTTTGGGCTGAGTGTCATAATTGAGAACCTTTTCAAGGAATTCCTTGAAATCTTTCAATTTTTCCATATGCTTCTTTACTGTAACATCATCAAGTAAATCCGCACCCCAGCAGTGATAACCATTATTCAGCTTATTCATAGCTACTGTAATTTCTTTAAGAACTTCATTGGTCTTTTCCACCATCTTTTTTATGCCATCTTTAATATCAATGGTAATAACCCCTTCGGGAAGGCCAAGTAATTTAAAAAGAGCCTTGAGTTCTGCCACAGGCAACTCTTTGGGCTTCTGGAAATATTTGAAATTCTTTAAATCCTCTATATTCTGCTTCTTATTTTCCGTAAGTTCCAGAGCATCTACTTTACCTTTCTCTGTAGTAACAATTATATAACCTCCATGAGCCATAGCAGTGAGAATTACAGCTATCCATTCAGGTTCCAGCCTGAAATGAAAGTCTGTCTCTATACGGCTGTCTTTTTCATCTACAATTTCTTTTCTGTTTATTACCTGGCCTTTTCCTTTTTTCTCAAGGAGATCAATGAAATACTTCGCATAAATGGAATTACCCATATCTATATTTTCTGTTTTATCAAGAAAACCAAAAGCATTAAGAACATTACGTCCCTGTTTTGTTTTCAGCCCTCCACAGAGGAGATTAATAGCTTCCTGCCCTGTCTGACCTATAGTAGAAGACGTAACCTTTTCGGCAAAAACCGGATAGTGAGGATATTTCTTATCAAAATAGCCATTCAAACAGATAGAACATACAGAATCAATTATTTCAAGGAAAGAAGATGTGTTACCATACCCTCTTTTAAGCCAATCAGATACATTGAAGGTTTCGTTATTATAAGTAACAGAATAAGATATAACATGCTCATTGAGCCATTTTGTAAGTTTACGGCGGAAACCATCTGATTTTTCCTGATAAACCTTCTTGCTACCGGATGAACTATCATTATAGAGCTCCATAGAAGAAGCATAGTATTTCAGGTTAGTTCTGAAGTCATTATCGGTATTTTTCAAATTAAAGTATACCTCATCTTCCCCGCAATTCTTTATTTTATAATTACTGTTCGGCCCCAAAAAATAAATATAGAAATCCCTTGGAGGTTGTGTAGTAGAACGATTATTGGGAGAACAGAAAAACAGATAACCTTTCCTTGTCATCTTTTTTGCAGTCCATAAAAGTTCATGTTCCCATATATTAAAACCGCTCACATAGGTAGTATCACTTTTTTCAGTAAGTATTTTTAAAATATTATAATAATATCTATCAAGTTTATCATCATCCAGAGATTGACCTTTCTGTTCTATAAGAGCATCAAAATCAATATCTTTTTTCAGATCCAGATAATACTGTCCATTTTCCTGATTTTTACTTATAAACTGTCTGTTAACTGTAATAAGTATATCATTTAAAACCACATTTATAGTATCTGTAAGGAAGTCCGCCCCTTCTTCAGGAGTTTTCAGATATATAAAAAGCTCTTCCCTTAATTCGTCTGGAGTCACTCCTATTTTAGAATAAATATCATCTGTAGTGAGTCTATGAACTGAAAGAGCCTGAATTATCCTCTTTGCCACAGGTCTGTAGAATGGTTTTGAAAATTCTATTTTTTTAGCCAGGACATTACTTTTATCAAGAACTTCTTTTATATCCGGAATAGAACGGATAG
>JAKJGF010000180.1 GCA_022704525.1 Bacillota bacterium
ATTACACCAAAAGCCAGTAAAAGTCCATATACGGATCCTGATGCACCCAGAGTAGGTATGCCAGGAGAACCAGTTATAAAAGAAAATCCCACATAAAAAATACCTGCCCCTATACCGGTAAGAAAATAATAAATTATAAATCTTTTTGTCCCCCAGTATTCTTCAAGAACGGTTCCAAACATCCATAAGGCAAGCATATTAAAAAGTATATGGAATATATTTGCATGGAAAAACATATATGTAATTATCTGCCATATAGCAAAATTATAAACAAATTTTGCCGGTGTCAGTATAAACCAGTCCAGAATTACACTGATAAAATTACCTGCAAAAAGAGCCAGGAGGTATACAATTACAAAACTTATTGTATTTATAGCTATAAGCCATCTTACACCAGGGGTCAATCTGATTTCAAAAGAATAATTTCTATCCATATTACTTTCCTTATCAGGAAGCTTTTCCTCTCAAAATAGCAAGACATACTCTTGCTGCCAGAGCTTCATCAGAAGTTTGTTCCACTTCAAGGGTTTTTGTAAAATATTCCAGAGCACTTTCATCTTCTCCATATTGCATCAATGCTACTCCAATTTCAAGTGGTATACCGGCACTGCTTCTCATAATAGCTCTATCGGGAAAATCTTTCAAAAAATCTGACCAGTTTTTCAATATAGCAAGAATCTTACTTTTATCTTCAAAGGAATATATCTTCCATTCACCTGATTTAGGAAGAGGACGGGCCATAAGAATATATTCTCTGGATTTTTTTTTCATATTTATCTGAACAGTAAATCTGGCCACCTTGGTATTTAAAGTCTTATATACTTCACAATCTAAAATATCATAGGTAAGCATATCAAAAATCAGAGAAATAAGAGCTTTACTCTGAGAAAAGGTATGAGGGTGCAGTTTTTTTCTATCCATTCCTTTTGTTACTGATTTCATAGCCTCCAGAAAATCTTTTGATAACCTGTCTAAAGGTGTCCCCTTTATAGCCTGTAAATTTTGTTCTCTTTGCTGTTTTGCTATATCAGTGGGAGATAAAACATCTTTTTGGACTTTTTCATGTGTTTCTGATGTATCTACTACCTGTTTTCTTAAATTCTGAAAAATTGATTTTAATGCGTCGATAAAAACTCACCTCACAAAAAATCTTTCTAAATAAATTCTAACATTACTCTTTTCTTTTTTCAAGTAATGAAATTCTATAAGAATAAATTATTCCCTACATGGAAGTATTTAAATATTCTTTTGTAAGTATTTAGCTATCAGTTGAAAGGATAGTTTATTTTTAATATTAACTTTATTGATAAATTATAGAATGTATGATATTATAGTAAAGCTCTAAAGTAAAATAAATATTTCTCTAAATCATAATATAAAATTAAATCCAGGAGAGGATAATACCATGGCAGTGCACAATAAAAATAATTTTTTAGATGAAGGAACATTATTAGCTGATCTTATGGAAGAAAGATTAATAGATCATAAAAATTTTCAAAGAAAATTTATAATTGACAAAAATTTTTACAAAAAAAATAGTAGAGATTACAATTACGTACTGGCTAACAGATTTTGTAATAAAAAATGTTATCCGAGAAAAACTCAATTCTTAAAAGAAGGTTACCTGAATCTGGGTTCTACAGAAGAAGATAAAATAGAAGATCCCGTAGAAATTATCTTTAAGTGTTGTGGACAGCAAACAGATTTTATAAAAAGCGATATGCCACTGGCAGAAAAAATATTCCGTGTATTTTTAAAAAACAAAAATCAGGCCCTCAATACACATAAAATATCACAGGAATTAAACTATTATAATTTAAATAATATTTTTTACCTTCTATCAAATGATACTTTTTATGGATTTAAAGAAGTGAAAGGACAAAAAAATTAGATTATACTCAGGAGGTTTCTAATGCCTAAAAATACAGAGAAAACCTCTCAATCAGAAAAAGTAAATTTAAAAATTGTTATGGAGGCAGCTCAGATAATTAATTCAACATTGAAGATAGATGAAGTCCTTGAATGTGTTATGGATAAGGTAATTCAAATTCTGGGAGCTGAACGAGGATTTATAATGTTGATTGATGAGGATACAAAAGAACTTGTGCTCAAAACAGCAAGAAATATGGATAAACAGACTATTGATAGTGAAGATTTTTCTGCAAGTTTCAGCAGTATTGAATCCGTGGCAAAAGGAGGTCCACCTATATTCTGTGCCAATACCCAGCTCGATCCAAAACTCAGTAAACGTGCAAGTATTGCTCTTCATTCTATCAGATGGATCTTATGCTTTCCTCTGAAGGTTAAAGAAGCTATAATAGGAGTTATATATGTGGATAACAGAATTACATCTTCCGGTTATTTTGATGAAGAAGACAGAGATCTTATGGAAGTTCTATCAAATCAAGCTGCTATAGCCATAGAAAATGCAAGATTATATGAAAATCTGGAAAAAAGTTATCTCGATGTAATAAGAGCACTTGCCAATGCAATCGAAGCAAAAAATCCCTATACAAAGGGACATTCAGATAGAGTAACAATACTGGCTGTTAAAATAGGAGAAGCTATGAATTTTTCCCTTCCACAATTAAAAGAAATAGAAATGGCAGGCATACTCCATGATGTAGGTAAACTTGGTATTGGAGAAGAAGTTCTGGAAAAACCTGGAAGACTGACTGAAGAAGAATTCAGAGAAATGAAAATGCATCCAGGTATTGGCCATGATATAATAAAAACTATAACTTTACCGGAAAATGTCAAAAAAGCTGTACTTCACCATCAGGAAAAATTTGATGGTACAGGATATCCTCAGGGACTAAAAGGTGAGGAAATACCCATTTATGCCAGAATTATAGCAGTCTGTGATAGCTATGACGCTATGACAAGTGATAGAGTATATCGTAAAAGTATGGGTAAAGATTTTGCCATATCGGAAATAAAAAGATGTTCCGGCACCCAGTTTGATCCAGAAGTAGTAGAAGTTTTCTTAAATAATAAAATTTATGATATTCCATGGTTTGAAGTCAATGAGGAAATTGTAAATAAATTAAAAGACAAAATACCTTACGATAAATTAAAAAACTTGATAAATAAAAAATTTCCTGAAAAAGAAATATTTATTTATGAATTAGAAAAGTTAAAGTTTAGTGAAGAAGAAATTGAAATAATGCTAAACTATGCTTATGATAGTCAGAAAAATCTTCTTAAATGAAAATTATAACTTTCATTAAAAATCTTCGAAATTTTTCTGTTAAGAAGTACCATAAATGATGAAAATATGTAAATTTTGTGAATATCCAATAATAAGAGGAACTATAAAGGTATGTTCTAATTCTAACTGTAAAGCTATTTATCATATAGAATGTTGGAATGTAAATAGTCGCTGTACTGCATGTATGTCTACAAATGCAGATACTGTAAAACCAAGACCAACAAATTCCCATGATGAAAATTCTGAAAATAAAGAGCACTATGATAAAACACATCTAAACAATAACCCTCACAATAATTATAAAACTAATTCAGTGGAAAATAAGATAAAAACAGGTCCAAGATATAAAACAAACTTTTTAAAAAGCTTGAGATGGCAAAGAGTCGGTCTTATTGCCTTTATAATTCCATGTACAATATTTTTTATTTTTCTTATAATTAACCTTATAAGCTCTATATTTGAATTCGGAAAAGATGCAAAACTTTATGCATCAGGAGTTAAAAAACTTGAACAAAATAAATATAACGAAGCAACTGCATTATTTGAAGATGTTCTTAATCTCAATCCGAAATATCCAGATTTAGAACCAAAACTAGTGGAAGCATATAAAAAACTTTTCTCTCAGCTTAAAGATGAAAACAATTATAATAAAGCTCTGGACATACTTCAAAAGACAAATAAATTGAGACCGGAAACAGATACAAAACAGGATCTCATTGACCTTTACTTACAATGGGGAGAATATCTATTAACCCAGAAAAGCTATCAACCGGCCACTGAAAAATTTGAATATGTTCTGAAAATAGATAAAACAGATAAAACAGCAAAAGAAAAACTGAAGCAGGTTTGTATTTCCATTATTTATGATATAGAGTATGAACCAAATAAAGAACAGATTAAACGTATAATAAATGATAAGGAATACAGGAATAAGATAGAAAAGGACGGTATAAAGTTATATAATACCCAATGCGAAATATTGAAATCTGATCTGAATAATGATGGTTCAAAAGATATAATAGTTGCAGGAGCAGATGCCGATAGTGCAGTAGCAGGTGTAGAAGCTTATCAAATTAAAACAGGTAAACCGGAGTTACTTATTTCTGTAGATACTACAGGATACTATCTTAACAAAATGGTCGCTTTCGATTTAAACAATGATAAACATTATGAGATATTCACTGATTGGACTGAAAAGGGAACTACAAAATCAGGTTTTACTATTTTGTTATTTTCAAAAGGACAGGAAATAACTTTTCGAAATAGTAATAAAATAAGTACATGCCCTCTTTCCTATGAAGATATAAATAATGATGGAAAACTGGAAATCATAGGTAAAAAACTCTATGAAGGGATAAAAATAGATGAAAAAGATTTTTTTCTGCCTTATATATATGACTGGCAGAATTACGAGTTTGTAGATGTAAGCAGTCATTATAGAGATTATTATAAAAAAATATATATAGATCCTCTGGAAAATAAATTAACCAGTATACCAGAAGGTAAAAATTATCTGGAAAAGGTCTATTACGAAGAACAAATACGTAAGGCCATTACTAAACTTTATAATGTAATAGGATTAAACTATAACAGTAAAACGGGCGGCACAACACCTGAAGAAACAATACAAATAAATTTCGACTATATAAATCAACATGAATTTTACAAAGCTTATCTGCTTAGAAGTAATTATCGTAGGACTCAAACATCTTTTGATAGTTTTTATAATTTCTGGCATGATAATATTGCTATAACAATTCATGAAATTACACTTGTAAGTAAAAGTGATAATAAAGCTGAAGTTCAAGTAACTTTTGAAGCTACTGATCAGATAAATTTAAAAGAAACAAGAACTCAGGTATATAAAGGTACCTATTATATGATAAAAGAATTTGATCTGTGGTATCTGGATGATTCTAAAGTAGTGCAATAAGGAGGAATAATTGAGGATTTCAAAAATTCATCAATTAGCTCTGGCGGGCTTATTATATGGAATAGATCACTTTATTCCGGAAAATCAGGAATTTAAAATATTAAAAGAAAAAGGGCCTTTTTATCCGAAAATCTCAGAATATCTCTCTCTTAAAGAAAAAGAAAATATAGATAATACAGCTAAATTACTGGGAAAAATTCCTACAGAAGAGGAGTTTTTTATTTCTCTTAAATCAAAAATGGATTTTTCTATTTTGAGTAACCTGGAAAAACTCTGGTCATCTTCGCCTGAAGATATTGATAGTTTCTTTGTTAAATTCAGAATATATTTTGCCGAAAAGAGATTTCTTACTCATTGCCAGTTATTAAGTGCTCTGTCTGCCTGTGGAGAATATCCACTTTTATTAATTGGAAAAATCACAGGTTCTCCAGAAAATATTGTTTCTTTTTTATCTTCTTCATCCTTCGAAAGCGAGATTTTAACAGGAAGACTCATGTTTATTCATATATTTACGACTATCTTACCTCTCTTTGAGGCCAGATTCTATCCAATACCCCTGGCCTGCATGATAAAAGCAAATGAATCGGAATTTTATGCTTTTCTACCCGGGCCTATCTCATCTAAAGGAGACAACCATATAGAAAAAATAAACAGATGGTTATGGGAAAACAGATATGGAGAATTTTCTTTATCATGGGAAGCTATTGAATTTCCATTAAATCAAATAAATAATCTATCCTTTTTACTGCTAACTATGGAACAGATTATTCTAAAAAAAACATTAACGCCATTTAAAACATTTTTACTGGAAGAAGGAAAAAATATTTTCTATGTAGATTTTTCAAGAGATATTTGTCCCATCTGTAAAAGAAAACCCGCTGAAAATCCGGAGAAAATTTGTTCTATATGTAAAAAAGAGATAAAATTAGCTGAAAAATCTTCTAAAGCGGTATTTCTAGACCCTTCTTTAATTACAAGAGAAGACACTTATTTACCTGAAATTTTCAAGGAAAGTAATGAATTATCTTTATTTACAAATGAATTAAAAGGAACAGAACTTCTACCTGTTTTCCATCCCTCCCTGCCATTACATGAGGAAGAGAAGAAAAAATTTTGTAGTAATTGTGGAATAAGTAAAGAGAAAAATAATCTATATAAATGTATTATCAGAAAAACCTGTGGTTTAAATTGTATGGCATCTCTGGCCAGAGGCAAGAGAAAATTATTCTTTGCCGAGCTGGAAATTTCCTGTAGTACAGAAAGAATAACAGAATATTTATATAAGAACAATTTTTTTATAGCTCTATTCTCCTATCTAAAATCTGATACCATAATTAAAGACTTATGCTCTGAATGTAATAATAAACAACTCTGTAATAAGAGCATTCGTTGTCTATGTTTTTATCAAATAAAAAGCAGTTTCATATGGGTAATAGGCGCATGGGATAAGGTTTTAAAACTCATAAAACTTCTCTTCCCAATAGCTTATCCTGCTTTTAAAATACAGGGAAAATTAAAACTTTTTTCAAGTAAAGATAATCTATCGTCTATTCTAAAGGACAATACAAATCTGTTAAATCCATGGAAATTAATAGAACAAAATAATCTGGAAATATTCGGCAGACCTGTAGAAAATAAAAAAATAGTAGAATTACTAAATTTCAGTGAAGTAATAGGAAAAGCTATAGAAAAAAGTGAAATAAATATATTTATTATAAAAGATTTATATGAATGTAAGGATATGATTGAATCATATTTTTATGATGAAGACATAAAAGGGCTTAAATTTCTTCCAAAAATATCTCTTGCTATTAAAAAACAGGTTTTCTCGGAGGAACTCAGAGAAAAACTTAAACTTTTCATGGAAATTGACTCAGAAAAAAGTATCCTTCCTTATATAAGTTTTATAATAAATTATTTAGACCTTCTGGAGTTGACTGGGAGGGAGTAATTATGTCAGAGCTTATTTCTTATATAATCTTACAGGGGCAATTAAATACTGTTACTTCTATGTACTTAGGAGATGACTGGCAAATAGAAATATTACCTTTTATTTCCTCATCTATGATTAGAAATAAAATGATAAACCTTCTTGCAAAATATTATGGAAAAGAAATAAATAATAAAATCCATACCTGTAATGAGGCAGATTGTTTTCTATGTCTTCTCTTTGGTTTATCAGGTCATAATAAAAGACTCATAATAAGAGACTCTAATTTATCAGATAAAAATAAAAATTTTCAAAAGAGTAAAAATTTTCCATGGGAATTTAAATTAGAAGGAAATCATCTTATCAAAAGGATTCCTCCAAAAGTCCTTTTTGATGTAGAATTTGTCTACAGAATTTTTGTTCATAACAAAGATGAAGGAATAAGAGATTGTAAAAATTTCAAATATATTCTTGAAGGACTTGAGCTTATAGAAGAAGATTATCTGGGAAGTGGTGGTTCGAGAGGAAGTGGAAAAATCTGTTTTTCTAATATGACATTACATAAATTCAGATATCTAAATACTATAGACATATCAGTAGCATCGGGGTGGACAATTGAAAAGAAATCGGAAGGGAGTGGAGAAAAACTTGCCAGAACTGTCTGCTTATAAGTGTACTATAAAACTCAGAACACCTGTAGATACTCCTTTTGAATCTGATATACTCTGGGGTTGTATGATATGGGCATTAAAGTATTTTTATGGGGAGAAAAAAGTAGAAGAAACCATTGCTGAATATTCAAAGAATCCCCCTCTGATATTATCAGATGGTTTTCCACATGACCATCTGCCAAAACCATTATATGACATAAAGAGCGAAAAGCTAGAAAAATTATATACTACCTGTAATAATATAAATCCTGATAGAATAATTAAAATTTTTAAAAATATAATAAATCGGACTCTATTACCTTATAATCTGGTAAAAACCATCCTTAAAGAACCAGATAAATTATTATCTACAATTAAAAATTGTCTGGAATGTTATATCTGTCCACTGAGCTTATTACCCGTAAAAAAAATAAAAAAATATGAACTCATAGATGTAATAAAAAAAACATGTACGGTAAAAAATTGCTTCCTTCTAACAGGCAATTCCCAGAGAGAGTGCAAGAAAATTACAACTTCACTACCATCTCTTTATGATTTTAAAAGACAAAAAGGAGAACTATGGGATATTTATTTATTATCATTATGGGAAAAAGAGCTAATTTTAGAAATCTTAACATTTATAGGGCATAATGGATATGGTAAAAATACAACTTATGGTAAAGGGGCCTTTTCTATAGAATATTTAAACATGCTTGATTTTAAGGAAAGAATAGATACTTACTCTGGAGAAGAAAATGGATTTATGACCTTATCTTCATCTTATATCCCTGTCCCTGGAGAAATTGAAGATGTAATAGATTCTCGATACAAATTACTTATTAAAATAGGTAAATTAGGAGGACATTGGACTTCTACGGAGAATTTTTTCAAATATCCGCTGGCAATGTGCAGAGCAGGTTCTATTTTCCCGGCTTCTCCAGGAACAAAATCATTCTGGGGACAAATCCTGAAAGGAGTACATCCAGAGCATGAGAAAATAGTACAATATGGGTTGGCATTCCCTATGTGGGGTAATTTTTTTGAAAAGAGGTAAAACTCTTGAAAGAAGAAAATATATTAAATTTAAATATTCAACTTCCAGACAAAGAAACAAAAACCCTGAAAGAAATTATACCTGACATAATCAAAGGTCATACAGAGAAGATGATATTTACTGCACAGATAATTGCAAATTATATCGCCCGGGAATTACCAAAAAAAGAACGATTATATCCATATCAGATAAGAAGAGTTCTGGGAACTATAAAAAGGATAGAAATAGAGGGTTTTGACTCAAAAAAATTACTTCTTTTAAAACCACAACTTGTATTTATAGCTTCAAAAAACGATTCTACTTTAGGAATTCAATATCTCAGGGATATACTCATTGAATCAATTGACCGGGTTGGAGAACATGAAGATTATTTCAGGTATTTCATGGATTTCTTTGAAGCTATCCTTGCTTATTATCAGGCAATAGAAAAAGATTAAAATATTAATCAGAAAGGCATAGAAAAACTTGCGAACCATAGAATTTATCGGCAAGATAATCATTACAGGAGATATAGAAACCAGAAGCGGATTGTATATAGGAGGAATGAGTTCCTGGCTGGAAATTGCAGGATTGGACAAACTGGTAATAAGAAATTCTATTACTAATCTACCTTATATACCTGGATCCTCCTTGAGAGGGAAATTGAGATCACTTATAGAAAAAGAACTCGGTAAAGAACAGAATAAAGTAATAAAAAAACCTGATGTATATATACATGAATGTCAGGATGAATCCAGTTATTCCACATGTGAAGTCTGCCAGATTTTTGGCATTTCTCATAAAATAGATCCGGAAGGAAAATTTTCTTATCCTTCAAGACTGATTGTTAGAGATGTACCTCTTGATCCTTATAAGAAAAAGAAAGGAAAAAGTAAAAGTCTTAAGGAATTAAATACAGACTTTCCATATACTGAGTTAAAGTGGGAGGCTAC
>JAKJGF010000181.1 GCA_022704525.1 Bacillota bacterium
GAGTTGGAATGCCTTAAATTTTTTGTTGAAGATAAGAAAATTCAAGATAATATTGAAAAAATCAGACAAAATTTGCAACAATTAAATATTAAAATAAATAATTGTGATGATGATAATGATGAGGAAAGAGAAGAGATAGATTTTAACCTTAGTCGGACAGAAAAAGATATTGATAGAGTAAGGGTTGAACTTTGTGATGAGTTTAAGTATAAAGTTGGGAATTTACGAAAAGACATAGATAATTATCTATATCAACCTACCTCAAAAATAAATGATCTCGATAAAGAGGTTAAAGGTAATTTATCTTTTGTCCAAAACCTTGTTGGAATAAGAACAAAAATAAAAAAATCTTTTGAAAATAATCACGATACTCTGACTGATATCAGGAACGAAATCTCGAATTTTTTAAATGATCTGGAACGTATTAACCCTGATGTATTATCTGAATTAACTGACAGACTTAAAGAGATAGAAAAAAAATCAATAAAATCAATTGATGAACAAAATAAGTTATCTAAAGATTATGATGGGTATATTGAATGGAGACATATCCTTGAGTATGGGTCAAATCTCTTAACAAATATTCATGAATTACAGATGGATGATCTGTCAGATCGTATAAACAATGAAATTTGTCCTGAAATATCGCAGATGTTTACTCTTAAGAAATTGGAAGGTGTAAGAGAATATAAAATTTACAAGGCAAAATTCGATAAAATAAAAGAAGAGAAAGAAGTTAGATATAATGAAGGCCAGACGATATTTAATGAGGAAAGTGAAAAGTATTGTGAATTGCTTCGGAAATTAAAAGTACCTAAAACTATTATAAGAACCAGATTTGATTATTCTGATCCTGAAAAATCCAGAAAAGATAGAATTACAGAAATATATGAGAATGTTAATGAAAGAATAAAAGAACTTAAAAATGAAATTTCTGAATTAGATAATGAAATTATAAAAGCAAATGATTTTCAGAAAATAGAAACAGAGGAACATGCTCAAAATTTTAAGAGATTAAAAGAAGGCTATAATAATTTAAGACTTGAGTTAGAGCAGAGTTTTAAGGTCTTTTCTAAAGATTTAATAAAAAACCATGAAAATTTTAAAAATTGGACTGATAAAATAATAAATTCTCCTGATAGAATAAAAGGTATAAAGGATGTACTAATTACAAAAATTTTATTACCAGGAAAACCTACCAGGGAAGAAGAAGTTATATTGAAGGTTTTTGAAGACAGTAATAGAGAAGATTTTACCAGGATTGCTTTAAAATTGAAAAAACAGAGTAATATGAGTTTAGAGAATATGTTTGAACATTTAAAGGAGTTATTCAAAAAGAATCTAGTTAATATACAGATACAGAGGAGAAGATAACATGAATGTTAATTTGAGAGAATTGGAGGAAATTTTGGATTATACTCCTGTGATCTGTAAGATGAACCCAATTTCTTTTATATATCTTCAAAATGTTGAATTAGTTGATGAAAATAACTTATTGTTTGAATTGGATAATCCAAAGTTTATTCATCCCTTAAAGAGATATATAGTTAATTACCCTGGAAATAACTTGAAATATCGTTTCCCTGGGCTTGAGTTAGAACATAATCCTTTTACATCAGAAATAAATTATTTATTAAAAGACAATCTGGATTATATTTGTAAAAATTGTATTACTAATAAAACTGTTACAGAATATATAAAAAATTATATAATTAATTCTAATATTGATGTGAGAACAGTTTTACTTTTACTGGTTGACGGCTTATCATATGAAGATACAAAGCATATAGGTTATAAAAGTATTCCTGTTTTTATAGACTCCCCATCATTAACAAGTAGATCCTTCCCTTTAATTATAAATAAAGGAAATCTGGTGTTGTTTTTTAACAGTAAAGGTTTTAATATTATGGGGTTTAATTATTGGGATATAAATAAGACAGAATTATCTACAGAAATATTCAGTTGTTTTTCCAATGAACAGGTTACTTCTGTGGATTCTTTTAATAATATATTGGACAATCTATACAGAAAAAATTTAAATAAAACTTTTATTCAGATTGTCTCAATGGGTTTAGATCAATGGTGTCATAAACAATATGAACCTCCTATGATTGAGTCATTTATAACTAAACTAAAAGAAAATATTAATGCCTTAACTGATGTAATACCAAAACCTGCTTTTATATTTGTTATTTCTGATCATGGTATATTATGGAAAGATAGGCATAAATTTGAAATTATTGAAAATACAGGACATAAATCTAATCCATCGATGAGATATTTTACAAAGAATGAAATAGGTAGAAAAGGCATCCCTTATGGTAAAGATGATGATTTCTGGGTATTAGAATATCCATATATAAGGAGAGCATTTCATAAAAACGAATGGGGTTGTCATGGCGGGTTATCTTATGAAGAATCTTTTGTACCATTAATAATAGTAGAGGTGAAATGAATGTCTCTTTTTATAGGAAGAGATTTAAAAGAGGAACAGGATATTTATATTGAAGGAAATAAATCTCGATCTATTCTTATATGTGGTAAACGTGGAAGTGGTAAATCTTATACAATGGGGAATATTATTGAAGATATTTATGGCGATAAAGACAAATTAATTATAATTATTGATCCTATGGGAATATATCATACAATGGTTGAACCTAATTATATTCAGACTCAAACACTTAATTCATGGGGTTTTAATCCAAAGGGTTATAGTGTAAAAATTCTGGTTGCAGGAGACCCGGTACAAAATTATGCCTTTGGAGAAGAAAATATACTGGATAGAATGAAACAGAGGGGTGTTAATTTTGGTTCTTTTAGAGTAAATCCTTCGGATCTTTCTGCAGATGGGTGGTGTGATTTTTTTGATCTCAGTATGACTGATGTACAGGGTATATGCTTATTCAGAGCTATACAGAATTTGAACAGAAGAAGAGGGGTACACTTTTACCTTTCCGATATTATTAACGAAATAGAAATGGACACAAAAGTTGTGGATAGAACTAAAGAAGCCCTGCTAAATCGCCTAGAATGGGCAGAAAGCCTGAATATATTCTCTACAAACTATCAGGAGTTACTCAGTGTTTTTGAAAGAGATTATATTAATATCATAGATATGAAAAGCCTTGACCCTGGAAGATATAATTTGCGAAACTTAATTGTTTCAATTCTTGCAAAACAACTTTTTAAAGCCCGTTTAAAGGCAAGAGCTATGGAAGAATTAGAGTTAGCTACAGATATACCGAAAGTATGGTTAGCTATTGATGAAGCTCATCAATTTGCCCCTTCAGGTAAAAGTACCCTTTCTAAAGAACATTTAATACGTTTTGTAAAAGAGGGAAGACAACCCGGGCTTTCATTGATTATTTCTTCTCAACAACCTTCGGCTATTGATTCTGATATATTATCCCAATGTGATCTAATAATCTGCCATAAACTGACTTCAAAAGAAGATATTCAATCACTCAATGCTTTAAGTGCCGATTATATGGGAAATGAATTGAAAACCTTTATTAAAAAGATAAGTAGATGCGGAGAAGCAGTTATTGTGGATGATGAGAAGGAAAAGGTGGCAATTATTGGTATAAGGCCGAGAAAGAGCAAACACGGCGGTGGAGAAAGTTGAATTTTGATGGTATGGTTCAACTCATAAATTTTACATACTCCTATAAACCTCTTTCCTGTGTTTTAACGTCCTTATAATATAATTACCTTTCGAGTCTATATCAAAAAGTATTCTATAATCACCCATTCTACAGCTATAGTAGAAAATTATAAAAATTAGTAATTATCTACTTTATAAGAAAGAAGAGATGAAATTTTTGTCATCCCTATTTTCAAAAATATTCAAAAGCAAAACCTCTCTGATATTTGACTAAAGAAACTTTAGAAACTGTTACATTCAGTTCCCTTCTCTGTCAGAGAGTCTGATCCATTTTCCGTAATTAAACACATTACAAGAATTGGTAACTGAAAAGATTAACTAAATCTTTACTCCCTCCCAACCACGATCTGTAAGATGGTACACCTCGGCATAACCGATTTCTCTCAAAAGAGAATATACCTCTGAGAAATGAAAAGTCAACTCTTCAGGTATATGGGCGTCTGAATTAACCATTAATCTTATATTTAATTCTTTACATTGTCTCAATATCCAGGGACTCGGATAAATTACCCCTGCAGGTTTACGTATGCCACTTGTATTTACTTCCAGAAGAGGAGATTTTTTTTCTATTACTGAAAGAGTTTCTTTTATGGCATTTTTATACCAGTTCTCTTCTTCGGAGAAATATTTTTTTCCTGCATTATTCTTTTTTATCAGATCCAGATGACCAATAATATCATACGTTTCTTTCTGAACCATTTCTCTTACCAAGGAATAATAATTTTCAACAACTTCTTGAATATTACCTTTAAATATTTCATTTATGCCTCTTTGAAATAATTCGTCATCACTGTCTACAGGCCAGGGATATCCTGAAGAGAGCTGTTTTACATAATGAACAGACCCTATAGTATAATCAAGAAAGGTTCTGAAATCCAAAGAATCCTGAAAGGTTTTTATAGAAGGTAAATAATCTACTTCCAGACCAAGATAAATTTTAATCTCCTTTCTGTATTTATCCTGAAGAGTTTTTATTCTCCTGATATAATTTGAGAATTTCTCTATTTTTACAGCATAAGTTGTAGAAAATGGAAGAGGACTGTGTGAAGAAAATCCCAGTTCAGTCATTTTTTCTTTAATAGCCGCTTTTACATATTCTTCTGCTTCATCCCGACCATCGCAAAAATTACAATGAGTATGATAATTAGCTTTAAACATATTTTTATTATATCATATAAATATCCATTATTATTTGTTATATTAAGTTACGAATTTTTTTATTTAATTTTTACCCCAATCAAACCCAAAAAACAATAAATAGTAAGAAAAACCCTTCCAATTTTCAAAATCCTGACGTATAATAAAAAAATTAAATACCTGTGGATTAATAAATATGTTTTTTAATAGAAAAACAAAATTTTTTGAACAATTTAACCTTTCACCTTTGTTAAGCTGGAAAGGATTTTTTCACTTCGAAGATATTTTTTTACTGGCCAGAGAAGATCTTCTGGATCTCTACTATAGTATACCTGAGGAGAGTTTTGCCGTAGCTTTAAAGAACACCCACATAAAATACAGAAAAATTCTTTTTGCTGCACTCCCTGGAGAAGACAGAAAAAATCTACAGATAGCTATTGAAAAATCTTCTGGAAATGTTTATAGGGCAAAAAAAGATATTGAAAAAGAATTCAAAGATAGCTTATTTCTTCACAAAGAAATTGCATGCTCCAGGGCTCTTACAAAAAAGAAGAGAAACCAGATTGTCAATCTAATTTATAATATCTCAGGTAATTACTTTAACAAAGAACAACTCAATATATTAAAAAATATACCTTTCTGGATATCTGCAAAAATTATGGAACTTCTTCCATACTCCATTACACTTAAATATTTAGAACTTCTTGAAGGAGGCAATATACTTTCCACAGAACCAATAGTAGAGCTTCCTTCACCTTTTATATCTTCTTTTATAGAAGAAGAAAATTTACCGGAAGAATTTTTAAAATCCCCTTTCTTATGTCCTGTACGTATCAATTTTTCTGAACCCTTTATTTTTAACATAAATAAAGGACGTTCTTTTTTAGCCTCTGAAGATTACACTACAGGAATGATTTATCTATCTAAAGCTTCCAGGCTATCACCTCCCGATGATTTTCTGGCTAACTGGTCTTATGCCATTTCTCTTTATGAAACCGGACACAGGGAAGAAGCATCCTATCATTATCATATAGCTCTGCAAAAAAAATCTTTATTAAATAAATACCATCTATTCAAAGCTTATTCTTTAAAAACGGGAGGACATATGAGAAAAGCTATAGATGAATTAAAGATGTTAACTGCTCTTGCTCCTGAGTATAAGTATGGCTTTAAATTACTCGGACATATTTATATGATTAGAGAAGAATTTACTAAAGCAATAGACTCTTTCAATTATTCACTTAAATTATTCGAAAATGATATTTATACACATCTTGAAATAATTGATGGGTATATAGCACAGGGTGAAATGCATTCTGCAGAAGAAATCGCTTTAAAGGCAATAAATTTTTGTAAAGAAAATTCGCAAAAAGGAAAGATATATTTTAAACTTGGAGAGATATACCAATTAAAGGATAAAGAAAAAGCAAAAGAATTCTATGAAAAATCTCTTGAACTTCACAAAGACTACTATCCTTCTCTCACTGCTCTGGGTCTATTAGAATTGACAGAAGGCAATAAAGAAGCAGGAAGAAATTTACTTAAAAAATCACTTGAAATAGAAGCCCGAGCTACCTGGATAAGAAAAACCCTGGCAGAACATTACCTTGAGACCGGTGAAGCAGATCTTGCTCTTACAGAGCTTACTGCTATTACAGAACTTTTTCCTGAAGATTCGTATGCATCATCAAAAATTAAAGAGATAAGAAAAAACATAAAACGTGAAAAGTGAAAACACTTTTCACGTTTTACTAGAATTTTAAAATCTCTCCCATAGTTTTTCAGCAAGAAGAGTGGATTTTTGTCTTACAGATTTCTCATCAACTGTTGTCAGTACTCCATCTCTCATAAGTACTTTTCCTCCTACTATGGTAGTATCAACTTTAGCACCTGCTATTCCAAATATTACATGTCCCCAGAAATTACTCACCGTAAGAGGAGTGGGAGGGATATATTTTACAAGTATTATATCAGCACAGGATCCTTCGGTAAGGGTACCGATTTTACACTGGAAGAAACGCTCCACTATAGAAGGATTATTCTTAAGTGCCATTGCAGGGATTTCCGCATAGGCTACTGTAGATTTACTGTTTATAATTTTATGTACCAGATTAGCAGCTCTTATTTCATCAAAAACACTGGCACCGAAGCCATCACTACCGAGACCAAGCATTATACCTTTCTCAAATAATTTCAGAACCTGAGCTGTGCCCACAGCATTATTCATATTGGATTGAGGATTATGAACAGCAATGGTATCAGTATTTTTAAGGATTTCCATTTCTTTTTCATTTATGTGTATACAATGGACTGCTATGGTTTTATGCCCCAGTATTCCAAGTCTTTCAAGACGCTCTATTACTCTTTCACCGTATTTTTCAATACTGTAATCCTGATCTGCTTTATCTTCTGCTACATGGATATGAAAACCGATATCCAGATCTCGAGAAGCTTCCTTACATCTCTTAAGTGTTTCATCAGAGAGAGTAAAAGCTGCATGTAAACCGAAATGGGCTCTCAGGAGTTTATCTCCTTTTATCTTTTCTGCAAAACGAACATTTTCTTCTATACCTTCCATAGCCTTTTCATGACCATCTCTATCGGAAACCTCATAACAGAGTGAACCTCGAAGGCCTGCATACTTCATCGCTTTTGCCATAAGATCAAGACTTCCCGGAATTGCATAGGGACTTGCGTGATGATCTAGAATTGTAGTAGTTCCTGCTTTTATACAGTCTGTAAGACCTACAAGAGCACTGTAGTAGACATCTTCATCTGTAAGAACTTTATCAAGCTTCCACCAGAGACGCTCAAGAATCTGAACGAAATTTTCCGGTGGAGCATCTTTAAGTGATATTCCTCTTGCAAGAGCACTGTAAAGATGGGTGTGGGCATTAATCATACCTGGCATTATGAGCATGTCAGAGGCATCTATAAAATAATCATATTCTTCGGAAAGTAAATCTTTTGTAGATCCAACTTTTTCAATAGAATCACCGGAAATTAAAACTGCTCCATCATTGATTATACCTGTTTTGTCATGAGTTATTACTGTACCTCTGGCTATAAGAATTTTTGACATAATGAAACCTCCTTTTTACTGGTTTTGAAGTGACTTTATTTTATCATAAAAATAGGGAATAGGGAAGATAAAGAAAAACTTACTTGACAACCAAAATTTACGATACTAAAATATACCATAAAATATAATGAGGTAAAAAATGAGAGATATACCAATATGGGGTCGGAGTTATAATTCATATTATAAACATTAAATAAAAACTTATGTTTGATATAGTGAAAGATAAACTTAAAAAATTTAAAGGTCTTATTTCACTGGGCTATAAAGACCTAAATTCTAAAAAGGAATTTTATTATCGAGAAAAAGAAATCTTTCCTGCTGCAAGTATAATAAAAATTCCCATACTGGTAGAATTCTTAAGATGTGTGGAAAAAGGAAATCTTTCTTTTGAACAGAAAATCATTCTTAAAGGAGAAGATAAAGTTGGAGGAGCAGGTATTTTATTTGAACTTCACGAAGGTATGGAACTTACTCTACTGGATCTGGCTAAATTGATGATTGTTATAAGTGATAACACTGCTACAAATATTCTCCTATCCTTTATAGGATTTAATAAGGTAAATAATTTAATGAAGTTATCCGATATGGAATCAAGCTGTTTAAGAAGAAAAATGATGATACCATACCGGCATGAAGAAGAAAATATAACTTCTGTAAAAGACATTGTATTATTTATAGAACAACTTGTCACGGGAAAACTACTTTCACCTTCCTTTACATATAAAGCTATAAAAATATTAAAAAGACAGCAGTATAGAGAAAAAATTCCACTTTATATACCTGAACATATAGAAATTGCAAATAAAACAGGTGAACTTGAAGGTATAAGGCATGATGCGGCAATAATATATCTACCTGAAACTACATATATTCTTGTAATTATGACTGAAAGTAAAAATAAGTTTAAAGCAGATAGAACTATAGCTAAAATCTCAGAACTTATCTATAAAAATTCTTTTAAAGAGTTATGTTCCAACAAATAAAAAGCCACTTCATTATGAGGATCTATATTCAAAACATTATGGCAGTGATTTGAAGCTTCCTTTAAGTTTACAAGAGCCATTCCTATATGTGCTTCAGGGCTATTCGGTAAAATATTTAATGCTTTTTCCAAAGTCTCTCTGGCTTTCTGTAATTCATTTATGGAATAATAAATTAATCCCAGGTATTCATATACATAGGGATATTTTTTCTCTCCTTTTCGTTTAATACATTCTCTAAAGTAAGATATAGCTTCAGGCATATTTCTCTGCCACTTACATATAAGACCTGAATAAAAATAATAAGCAGGTTCCTCTGGATATTTATTATATATTTGATTAAGTATTTCTATAGCATCAGAAAGTCTGTTTTGAGCAATAAATTCCTCTGTTAGCTGTATTAAAATCCCTATATTTTCACTTTTATATAATTCATATTTTAATTTTAAAATTTGAAATCTTCGAAGATCAGGTTCTATTCTAAAGAGGATTTTTTCTTCAGTTTTATGTGCTATATTTTTATATATACACCTGTCAGGAAGATCAGTAGAGTGACTGATAAAAGGCCCAAATAATCTACAGCATATAGGACGAAGTTCGTAAACTTTACATCCATCAGAATAAAAAGGACAGAAAGGTAAAGTTTTGCTTGATATAAAACGTTTAAAATCTAAAATTTTATCCTTTTCCTTTTCCAATCTGGCTTCAAGAAAATCATACTCCAGAATAGATATGGGAGGATAGTTGATAAGTGAGGTACAGCAGTGATCACAACCGATGCAGGTACCT
>JAKJGF010000182.1 GCA_022704525.1 Bacillota bacterium
AAGAATATTATAAAAAATAACAAAAGAACTGTTCTAATCATTTTTATGTTCTTTTAAACCTGCTTTTTAGTGTTCCAAGACATTCCTGGAGAGATAATTTAAGTTTTTCATCACTTTCTTTTTCTATAGCTTTTTCCAGTATTTCTATAGATTTTGGGGTACCTTTTTTGGCAAGTATCTTAGCAGCTTTTTCCTTTACATACCAGACTTCATGCTCCAGACCTCGGGCAAGTTCATCCTCAACTTCTTCCCCGATTTTTTCCAGAGATTCAACAACTGCTCTCTGGACATATACATTCCTGTCATCTCCCAGTAGATCAACAAGGGCCTTTAAAGCTCTCTCATCTCTTATACGTCCAAGAGCTTTAACAGCACAATATGGTAACATCCAGTTATTGGATTTAAGAATATTTATAAGGGGAGGCACTGCTATACTTCCCATATTTACCAGTACTTCCACTGTCTGATCTCTCAGATATTCATTACTGTCCTTGAGAGTATTAATTAATTTTTCAACCAGTGTTTCATCGGCAAGTTTACCCAGAGATCTTGCAGAATACATTCTCACTTCAAAATTTTCATCTTTGATACCTTTTAAGAGATATTCTATAGCCCTTTTATCTCCAAGTTGTCCGAGTTTTTCAGCTGCATTTTTCCGCAGATAAGGTACAGGATCATCAGTAAGTGCTCTGGCAATAGATTCAAGGGTTTCCCCTTTTTTAAGGGTTACCGGTGGTTCCGGAACAGGAGTAATAGTTTCTGGAGTTGCTTCCGGAGGTTTATCTCCTCCCAGGGCTTTTACATAGAATTTATCTAATTCGTCCTGTTTCTCCTTTTCAGAGGATGTCTGTTTTTTCCCTCTCATTATAGAACTGAAAAAATTATTAAAGAAGGAACCTTTATTTTGTTCTTTCATAATTTCACCTTCTCTGTAATTTTACCTGACCTTACTCTCTTATTTAGATATACAGCTATTAGCAGACAGCTTTTATTATATCTGATATTTGCCAGCCAGCCAATTCCTGAGGTTTTTGAATATAATTATGACCTGTGGCCAGAAGAAATTTATTATGTCCCATAGCTTAATGCTTATACAGAATTATCCTCATTGATTTTAAATCTAACCTTCATGCTTTTTAGAGATTCTCCCAGACGTTCTTTAATCTTTAAATCCTCTTCGTCTTCTATAGCTTTTTTAAGTTTTTCCATAGATTGTTCAGAACCTGTTCTGGCCAGTATGCGAGCTATCTTTTCTTTTACATACCAGGCTTTCTGCTCCAGTGCCTGATTCAAGTCCTCTTCAGCCTGTTCACCAAGTTTTTCGAGAGCTTCTATTGCTTCTTTCTGGACGTATACATTTGTGTCATCTTCCAGAAGCTCAATAAGTGCCTTTATAGATCTGGAATCTTTTATCCGGGCCAGTGCTTTTACGGCACAGTATTGCAACATCCAGGTATTAGATTTAAGAGAATTTATAAGAGGAGAAACTGACAGTGCTCCCATACCAACCAGGACATCTAAAGTCTGTGCCCTTAAGTATTCATTGCTTTCATTCAGAGTATGAATTAATCTTTCCACCAGACTTTCATCTCCAAGCTGTCCGAGAGATTTTGCTGATGCCATTCTTACCTCTACATTTTCATCTCTTATACCTACTAAAAGATATTCTATGGCTTTTTTATCACCCAGGTCTCCTAGTTTTGTAGCTGCATATTTTCTAATATAAGGTATGGAATTTCCTGTAAGGGAAGTAACGAGATCCTCAAAATTATCCCGGAGCATCATACGGGTTGCTCTGGAATCCTTCACTCTGCAAACCAGATTGGTTCCGTTTTTACCTTGATTTTCTTTTTTAATAAGACGAGTTGGATTGGACTCTTTCCTGGTAGTCATTAATAGCGGGTTTAATCCTGTTTTTGTAGGCGAATATTTATCAGATGTCTGAAGGTCTGTTTCTGAAACCCCGGCATCTGTTACATCTTTTGTAGAAGGGACAGTCTTTTTCCCCCGGCCTATTAATGAACTTATTCCCTGTTTTAATGTGTTTAAAAATGAAGGTTTCTCTGAAGTTTTATCTTTCATAATCACTCCTGTTCTATAATTCTACCAGATGATGCAAGTACCTTCAGTATTGCTTTATATACTTGCTCAGAACTCATCTTGTCCAGACAGGATGGTTTCCTCATACATTCACTTCTGTAACAGGGTGGACAACCATCATTTGCTATAAGCTTTACTCCTCTTCCATAGAGTTCTATTTCCTGATGGCAGGTAGGGCCAAAGAAAGCCACTACAGGAACCTTTGTTGCTATTGCAAGATGTAAAGCCAGAGTATCTCCGGTAACTATAAGATTACAGTTTCCTATAATAGATGTAAATTTTTTTATAGAATTATCAGTTCCTGTATCAATTATATCAAATTCGACCTCTTTTTTTATAATACTATTTCTTTCTCTCTCTTCTTCCCCTCCCAGAAGAAGAATTTTTGTATTAGCCATGTTATTTAATTTATTTGCCAGTTGTATAAATCCTTCTGGAGACCATTTTTTTGTAGCATAAATCCTGCCAGCACCCGTATTCAGGCCTATAACTATATTATTCTCCCTTACTCCCAGTGCATATAAATATCTTTTCCCTTCCTCTAATTCTTCCGGTAAAAGATTTAATATATATTCATCTCTTTCGTAATTAAGGCAACAGAGTTCAAAAATAATTTCCTGATAACTCTTCTGGTTTATGTTAAATTTAAGATCATCAGAAAGACCCAGCATAAAAGCATAATGAGATTCTTTGTTAAGAGGATAAATATTTCCGATTTTATGAAAAGCAAAGCCTTTTTTTACTTTTGCTTTTACTGTTTCTGCAAGGGCAGTAGCTCTGATTTCTTTATCCAGAGAATAGAGAAGATCAAATTCTTCAACCTGTAATCGTAAAATATTTTCTAAATTAAAGGTCAGAATTCTGTCAATAAATGAATTATTTTGAAGAATCTCAAGAGCATTACTGTCAGTAAGCCAGGTAATGTGGCTTTCAGGGTAGTGTCTTTTTATACCTCTCAAAAGAGGAGTAGTCCTCAATACATCTCCTGTGGCAGCCAGTTTAATTATAAGTATCTTAAACTTAAAAGGAGAATACCACTCACAATTTTGACAGAGTCTTTTATATTTACAGGGTTTTTCGCCGATAAAAAATTTGCAGTCAGGTTTATAATTCAAGAGCATCACTTTCTATTCTTTAACCTCTCCAGTGCTTCCTTTGCAGGAGGATAGGGATTTATACTTAATTCTACCATAAATTCCCTTTCTGCGTCATCAAAATTTCCTGAATTTTCATAAATTAATCCGAGATTGTAATGAGCACCAGGGAAATCAGGTTTAAGACTTAAAACCTTTAGAAAACACTCCCGGCTTTCCTCAATCTTCCCTGTTACTGCCAGTATATATCCCCTTGTCATGAGGGCTTCAATAAATTTTGCATCTAACCTGATAGCAAGATTCAGAAAATAGAGAGCTTTCTTATAATTACCTTTTTTAAGAATAATTGTTCCTGCATAATAATTTCCGAAAGGACTTTCTGGAATTTTAAGTTCCCCTTTATAGAATTGTTCTATTATAGTTTTATTAAGAGAATCTTCTTTAATAAAAATATATGAATTTTCATCAGAATATATGAGACACCATTCTTCAGGTTTTTTCTGCAGAACTGAAGGAAGATTCATACCATGGATTTCATTGATTTTATTGCATAGAACTATGTTAATATTATATTTTGAAAAAACAGAGAGATCTTCCCCTGCCATAGAGTAATAAGATTCTTTACAGATTTCTTCTGAATAAACCATATCGGCTCTGCCATCACAGAAGACTTCTTTCTGTGGATAAAGCTTCCATATTATATATCCCCCCCATTCATAAGGATTATAAAGTCTTCCAGGAAGATTATTTTTCTTTATAAATTGAACTGCATAATATGGAAACATCTCTTTTTCCATAGAAAAATCAACTGTGAATATGAGAAAAAAAGTCCTGAGAAATATGAGAAGGCAGATAATAAGAATCAGGTTTTTAACATAAGATTTATTATTTACAAAGCTTTCTATTTCTCCTATAAAATTTACTTTGATTTTATCAGGTAAAATCAGTTCCAGGTGTTTTACGAAAACTGGAACGATAAAGAGACAGAAAAGGGTTATGTGTCTTACTGCTTTAAAGGCAAGATAGCTGAAAAGAATCCATATAAATATATCTCTTAAAGTTGCTTTTTTTATAGTAAATAAAATAAAGGCGACACAGATAATCCAGAAAATCGTAAAACTGAGGTTTCTACCCAGTAAATCAGGATGATTCCATTCAATAAGAAATTTCTGCCAGAAACCGTAAGAACCTCCTAAATTAAAGGGATAAAGTAAAATTTTATAGGTCTGAGGATTTATAAATGATGTTAAAAACATAAAAATCCCTGTTTTCAAAAGGTATAGAGAGGTTTTTCTTGCTTCAGGGCCTGCGAAACATTCATCTATAAAGTATGCAAAAATAAGGCCGAAGCCAACCAGAAAAGCACCATGAGAATTTACCCAGATACAGTTTATAAATGGAAATAACCATAAAGGAGGAGATTTTTTTTGAATCCTTCTTTTTTCTAATAGAAATATATACAGGGCTATGAATAAATAGGATACAAGATAAGAGCGAATATCAAAGTAATAGTAAGGTTGAGCAAAAAAGCAACCGATAATTATAATAATTGTTGAAATCATGGGATTTGAATTGCGAATACGGCATGTGGCAAATATAAGTGTAGAGGTAGATAAAATCAGGAGAGTCCTCAATAGATAAAGACCCTGTAAACCCAGAACCATGTAGATGAGATAATATAATACTCCTGTAAGCCACTGGGTTAAAAGCCAGGTATATCCTCTGGCAGTATAGGAAAATATATCTTTTGCAGGGAGATTGAGATTCTCTATTATATATCGTCCTGTAGCCAGATTCCACCAGTTATCTGCAGCAGGAATGCGATAGAGGGTAGTAAAGGTAAGGGCCGCCAGTAAAGTTAGAAGAATAAGATTATTAAAGTTTATTTTCACTTTAAATGAACCCTTTTTTATGCATCTGTCTCAATCTTAAAACCATAACCAGTGATTCCAGAAGTGTTATATAATCTAATTTTGTTTTACCCCTGACTCTATCTTTAAAAATAATAGGGATTTCCACTATGGAAAAATTTTTTAGACGGGCCTTATATAGAATCTCAATCACTATGGGTGGCCCCGATGAAATCATATCTTCAAGATCTATAGTTTCAAAGACCTCTCTTTTAAAACATCTGTATCCTGATGATACATCCCTTATATTTATATTTAATAGAGATCTTATATAAAAGCCTGCCATTATGGTAACGATTTTCCTGTATAGTCCTCTGTCTTCATCCATTCCACCCGGAATAAATCTTGAAGCAATTACTATATCACAGGAGGGTATTTTTTTTAATAAATCAGGTATATAACGGGGATGATGTGAAAAATCTGCATCCATTTCTATTATATAATCTGCTCCATCTGACATGGCTTTCAAAAATCCTTCAATACCGGCAAACCCTCTGCCCCGCTTCTTCTTTCTGCTTAATAAACCTACAGAAGGATATTTTTCGCTTATTTTCAGAACAATTTCTCCTGTTCCATCTGGAGAATTATCATCTGCAACCAGTATATTTAAATCTTCTATATTCAGATCAAGAATAAAATTTATCAGATCTTCTATGTTTTCTTTTTCATTATAGGTTGGTATTACTATAGTTGTTTTCATAAGGATATTCCTTTAAATTATTATTAGTCCTCATCTTTCCGTTTTTTCCCTTAAACTGATTGCTGATAGTTTTAAACGTTTATTTTTAGTGAGGCGAATAATTTAACAATAATACAAATTTCTATACATATAAATTAAAACTACATCTGTCTACCGCAGTTTATACAATACCTGTTATTTTCAGGGACACTGGCATTGCAGGAAGAGCATATCTTTTCTCCTGTTCCGGAAGATCCAAATCTGGTGCGTTGAGTCTGACTTTCAGTCTCGCTTTTTATTGAAGTAAAATCACTTTCTGGCGAAGTGAAATTACTCCATAGATTTTCCTGAGTTTTTGGGGAATAGGAGGGAAGACTTTTTGAAGGTGCCTGATAAGATAAATCTGGAATTTGTTTTTCCTGTGCTGATATTCCTTCTATTTCACAGATATTTTTTGTCATTTCCCATATAAGATCACTTATAAATGTAAGAGTTCCTACATCTTTTATAATCCCCCTATTTGTAAAATTTATTTCATTACCTGATACTGAGAGATTTATCATATGTCTTCTGTAGAGAATTTTTTGTTTTAATTCAGGTGTAAGTATTTGTTTTATTTTTTCCGGAGTCTGACTTTTTATCATAAAAGCTTCATCAAATTCCCTGTCTCCTATTTGAATATCCTGTGCTCCAAAAACTTTCTTGATTTTAGTGGCAAAATTTTCCTGATATAAATAAAGGTCCACATCCACATAACGAGGGAAATTTATTACTATAGAAGTAAAGAAGGTAGTGTTTTTGCCGCAGCTTTGTGTAATGATATGTAATAAATACTCGAAACCTTTGTAGTTTCCATATACTCTGGGCTTGGAAAACCAGCTTTCCGAAGTGAATATAAGGTTTGCACCTTCTGCAAATCTCATCCATGCTTGCTGAGTTGTTTTAGTATCATAATAAGTTGCAATTATACTTATTAAGATGGCTATACAGAAACATAAAATAGGTATAAAAGGAATACAGGAATTGCTCATAAAATATCCTCCTATTAGTTAAAAGATTTTATAATTTGTAATGCTCCCATATGATGCACTATGGGTGGTAAGATAATCCAATATAAGATCATACATATTACTTCAATAATTATACTACTTTAGATAAATCAATTCAATAAAGACTTGACTTTATACTATAGTAAACGATAAAATAAATTATGGTATAAAAATTGCTATTTAACAAATAAATAAAGTTTTCATTAGTTCTCTTTTCATCTTTCAGGGATTAAGAAAGCTCTTATTATTAAAGAGGAGAGTGGTGAATATGAAGAAAAATTCTGGCTATAAATTTATATTTAGCTTAATAATAGTAGTGTTACTATTAACAAGAGTTCCTGCTACTGCCGGTCTTATCAGCACTGAACAGGAGATTAAACTTGGCAGAGAAGCAGCAAGACAATTAGAATCAAAATATGGACTTTATAATGATCCTCATATGAATGTATGGGTAGTAGAAGTGGGGAGAAAACTTGCTTATGTTTCCCCCAGAGAGGGAATAACTTATAGTTTTAAGATAATTAAAATGAAAGAACCCAATGCTTTTGCTATACCTGGTGGTTTTATCTATGTTACTACCGGTTTAATGCAGGATTTTGTAAAAAATGATGAAGATTATCTTGCAGTCATTCTTGGCCATGAGCTTGGCCATGTAAATGAACGTCATGGTATGAGTCAGCTTGAATGGCAGATGGGTCTGGGCCTGGTACTTCAGATTTTATTGGGAGATAATAATACCATATCTGATATAGCACAGGTAGCTTCGGGTCTGATATTTCTTAAATACAGCAGAGACCAGGAGCTGGAAGCTGATCAGTGGGGTATGAGGTTGGCCTATAAAACCGGGCATAATCCCAGAGCTCTGATAAGATTTTTCAAAGATATAAAGAAATATGAAGAGCAACATCCATCAGCTACTCCGGAATTTTTAGAAAGCCATCCTGATACTGATAGTAGAATAGAAGAAGCCAATAAGTATATTGCCGAATTGGAAGGGAAACCCTGGGTAGAAGATTCTAATTCCAAGGATAATAAAAATCCTGATGAATATTATAATAACCCGGATATTACAAAGGGTGAGACTTTTTCCGGTGATTTAAGTGGTATATGGGAAGCCACTATTGCAGGTCCCCTGGAATTACAACAGAGGGGCAAGAAAGTAACAGGTACCTATCAGAAGGGTAAAGGTTTTTTAGAAGGAACTATTGAAGGCAATAGAATGAATTTTAAATGGAGAGATAATCTTACTGGAAATAATGGAACAGGATATTTTGATATTTCTTCTGATCGAAATAGTTTGAATGGCAGATGGTATTCTTCTGCAGGTGAGAGTGGCCCCTGGCAGGCCTGGAGAAAAGGAGAGAATTCTTCTCCTTCTGTTCCGACACAGAGGCCTGATGAAACTACTTTGAATATATCAGGCATATGGCAATCTGTACTGGGAGAAATTAGTTTTGTCCAGACTGAAGCAAGTGTTGAAGGTACATATGGTAATGGTAAAGGTAAGATAAATGGAATTATATATAAAAATCGTTTTGATTGTGAATGGTATGAGAAGGTAGATAATGAAAAAGGAACAGGATATTTTATAATATCTTCTGATGGAAATTCTATGACAGGTCAGTGGTTTTCTGAAACAGGTGCAACAGGTATATGGTCTGCTTACAGGTGATCCTGATTTGAGATAGGATGGAAGGAGATTTGATTTTTGTATAGAATATTGAAAAGTGAGAAGTGAGAAGTGAGAAGTTTTAACTTCTTACCTTTCGCCTCTTATGAATTAGGAGGTTTTATAACATAATGATATTAGATTATAATAATTCTCAGGAACTGGTAAAAAAGAAACCCAGAGGTTCAATTATTGAACCTTCCCTTGATAATATAATGGAAAACGTAGCTACTGCTTTTATAGCAGTTAATATCGTAAGAAAAAGATGTAATCAGCTCAGTCTCAGTAAAGAAGGAGAAAAATTTATTACTCTTGCCAGACTGGTAACGCATGTTTTCTGGGAGATAGTGGATAAAAAGATTACTTACAACGATTAATTAATAAAATTAAGTGAGCAGTATGAGCAGTGAACAACTGCTCATACTGCTCACTTTTCACTTTTTACTGCTTTAAAGCTCTTTTAATATTTTCTATAGATTTTTCTATAGCTTCTTTCATATCTTTATCTTCTATAGAAGCAGATATTTTTTCCAGAACTTTTAATGCTCTTTCATCACCGATTTTCCCCAGTGTACTGATTGCAATTACTTTTACGAATGTATTTTTATCCTCCAGAGCATTTATTACATATTCAATAGCTTTATCCCCTTTTATATCACCCATTGCTTTCAGCACAGTAGCTCTTACAACATCATTTTTGTCATTTTTTAGTAATTCATTCAGTGGTTCAATAGCTTTTTCATTTCCCAGTAATCCCAGTGATGATATAGCTGCAGTTTTTACCCTCTGATTTTTGTCATTAAGTGATGAACAGAGAGGTTCAATGGCACTCTCATCTTTTAAATCTCCCAGTACCCTTGCAGCAGTCATTCTTACTGTCTCATCTTCATCCTTAAGAGTTTCTATTATATATGGTACAGCTTTCCATGAAGCATCTTTAAGTCGCCTGAAAGCATATACAGCATCAACTCTTACACCCCAGTCTTTGTCTTTTAAAGCTTTAATAAGAGGTTGAACTGCAGATGAGTCTTCAAGTTTACCAAGGGCTTCTGCAGCAATACTTCTGATATTTTCATTTTTATCATTTTCAAGTACTTTAATCAGATAAGGAACTGCTCGTGTATCTCTG
>JAKJGF010000183.1 GCA_022704525.1 Bacillota bacterium
CTGGATGAACCTACTGTAGGCCTTCATCAGAGAGATAATGAATGGCTCCTTGAGATTTTAAGAGAACTCAGAGATATGGGTAATACCGTTATTATTGTTGAGCATGATGAAAAAACTATAAGGAGTGCAGATTATATTGTAGATCTCGGCCCCGGTGCCGGGATTTCAGGTGGAGAACTTGTAGCCTGTGGCAGAATAGAAAGTATAATGTCAGAACCTTCTTCTCTCACCGGTCAGTATCTCTCTGGCAAGTATTCCGTTATTACACCTCAGAGGAAATCTTCGAATAATAATTACATGCTTACAGTAAAAGGTGCAAAAGAACACAATCTTAAAAATATAGAAGTAAATTTTCCCCTGGGTCTTTTTAACTGTGTAACAGGTGTATCGGGGTCAGGAAAAAGTACCCTTGTAAATGATATTCTTTATAAGGCTCTCACAGGATGTCAGCCAGGAGTTTCTCTTACAGGGACAGAACATATAGACAGAGTTATAATGGTTGATCAGACACCTATAGGCAGAACTCCCCGTTCTAACCCTGCAACTTATACAGGAGTTTTTACTTATATAAGAGAAATCTTTGCTCTTACACCGGGAGCAAGACTGAGAGGTTATAAAAAAGGCCGTTTCAGTTTCAATATTAAAGGGGGAAGATGTGAAAGATGCCTGGGTTCTGGTAAAGTTCATATAGAAATGCATTTTCTTCCTGATATTTATGTAACATGTGAGGAATGTAAGGGTAAAAGATACAATTCGGAAACATTTGAGGTTATATTTAAGGAGAAAAATATCTATGAGGTTCTTGAAATGACTGTTCTTGAAGCTATAGATTTCTTTTCTGACTTTCCAAAGATAAAAAGGATTTTAGAGACCCTGAAAAATGTTGGACTTGGTTATATACACTTAGGACAACCTGCTACTTTTCTTTCCGGAGGTGAAGCACAGAGAATAAAACTTGCCTTTGAACTTGCCCGTAAAGATACAGGAAAAACCCTTTATATTCTGGACGAACCCACTACAGGCCTTCATTTTTATGATGTAGGCCATTTATTGAAGGTCCTTCATGAATTAAAGGAAAAGGGAAATACCATAATTGTTATAGAACATAATATAGATGTAATAAAATCGGCTGATTATATAATAGATCTCGGACCTGAAGGCGGTGAAGAAGGTGGTTATGTTGTAGCCTGCGGTACCCCTGAGGAGATTGCAAGAACCCCTCTCTCCCACACAGGTAGATTTATAAAGCCAGAGCAGAATTTACTGGTATTGCCAGAAGCTGATGGCTCATAGCTGAAAGCTAATAATAATTTAATCCTGAAACTTTATTTCTACACCTTTTTTCTTTCCCAGTTCAATGAATTCTTCTTTTGTGAGATTTTTTAATTTTTCTCCTGCTTTTAAATACATAGTTTCTGAAATTTTTGCCTTATCAAGGTTAGTGTAGATTTGTCTAATATCAAGTAATTTACTTGATTCCAATAATTCCTGAAGGGTGTGTCTGAAAAATTCACTCTGTTCTAAAATACTGTTTAACATATCTTCCAGTATTATGAGATCTTCTTTAGTATAATTGGCTTCCTGTTTAAAATATTCGTCGTCTGCTATATCAAGTCTTTTTATTAGATTTTTTATTGCCAGTTGAAATAACCCCGGGTCTACTTCTCCATTACACAGTCTTTCTCCCAACCTTATTATCTGACTCAGATGGGGAGAGTAAGGTTTTATTGTCTGTAAGTTATTATGGCATTCATAACATTCTATCTGGGTTTTGGGATAAGATTTTTCACATAAAAGGCAATCCATATTTTCATTCCTTATTCATCTATATTTGAAATATTTTCAAATTTTTGCAGGGCCTCATAATGTAGTATTTCGGCCTCTTTAATTATTTTTACTCCTTCAGTTATATGAAATGTATCTGAATCTTCAAAATATAAATCCATTTCATCAAGAGCTTCGAATAATAAAATAGTTGCTTCCTGATAGTCTTCAAAGGCTTCTTCGCATTCTTCAGGTACATTTTTTTTCAATTCATTTTGATGATCTTCCAGATCATCGAATAATAGAAATAACTGTCCTATTATATTTTCTAATATCTCTGATCCTTCACGTCCAGCACATACAGCTTCTGATATTCTTATAAGCTGACTTATATGAGATTTATGTGGGTATATTGGGGAGAGATCAATCTGGCATATGGGACATTTTAATGTGTCTTCACGTCTATTCTCTCCACAGTTAAGGCAAAGCATAAATATCTACCTCATTTATAAAGCTATCAGCAATCAGCTTAAGGACTAAAATTAAAAGGCTGATAGCTAAAAACTAATTTATTATTAAAGCTTTTTTTATTTCTATAGAGATTATATAGATTCCTTCTTGATTTAGGGATAATTTATTAAGTGAAAAGTGAAGAGAATTTTAAACCACCCATCACGAAATCATTTTGAAAAGACAATAATACCTATAATTACTATTATAAGAATTACAATCGGTATAACTATATATGCTATTTGATTTGTGGAATAGGTTTTTTGATCTGTATATATAATATCATCTTGTTCCTGCTCCTGATAAACCAGTTTCTTTATAAAATTTCCTACATTTTCTCTTGTCTCTGATTTATTTAGTTTTGTAGTTATTCTGGGTCTTTCTTCTGATATAGTAAAAGATATGGGTAGATCCAGAGGGAAGGAGTCAGGAGAAAACATTTCTCTTACCCGGACAATAGTACTATAATCTCCTGGTGAAAGTTTATGAGAATTTATTTTAAAATTTATATATGATTGATTTTTATGACCTGTAATCAGTTCATATGAGAGCCAGGATGCATCTGGATTTACTTCTACATCTACCGATACTATCTCAGATGGGTTAAGGGTATTTTTAACTTCTACCTTTACTGTTTTTGCTTTTTGCTGCCATATTATACCCAGTTCTATATAATCCGGGTAGAGTTCTATGGATTTAGTTGCTTCCTGAATCTGGGCAAGTATATAAATCGTTTTAGTCTCTTCAAGCAGGTCATTTGACTTTATTATAAGAGTTCCCTTTTGTCTTCCAGGTCTTATATCCTCTGGCTTTGCTTTAACCTCGATTTCACAGATTTCTCCTTTGTTCAGTTCAGTAATTGAAGGAACTACAGAGACCCAATTCTCTGTAGTGGAAAAACTGGCTTTCAGAATTTCTTCTCCGCAATTCTTTATAGCAAATTTTAAGCTTTTTGTACTTCCACTAAATATACTTCCCAGATCAAGAACATCCTGTCTGTTAAGAATTTGCATCTGTGGTTTTTGTGGTAATACAAGTTCTCCTTTTATATCCTCTGGCAATTTTATTTTACCTTTCTTTGTAGTTTTTTATTCGCTTGAGAGTTTTCTAGTCCAGGAGATTTTAGAATTTTTTATATCCAATTTTAACTCTCCAATACCATTTTCATCCAGGTTTATATGAATAATTATATAATCATCTTCTCGAGCTAATGGTTTTAACCCTGACATTTCCACCGGTAAGATAAGCTGATTTTTATCGACTATTTTTTCATTACCCTGATATATCATCAGGTCAAAGGCAGTAGCCACTGTTGTGTTTAGTTTATAAGCTTTTTTATCTCCACAGGGCAGTCGTTTTCCTTTTATTATAATATCATCAAATATGCCCTCTTTCAGTTCAACACCTATGGCATAGGGATTTATCGGGTTAAGTCCGAAACGTTCTGTTTTACCTTTTAATATAGCTGCATAAATTGCAGCTCCCTGGGAAACCAGATAATCATTATTTAAAAACAGTATTTTATCAGTCTGAGGAAAGACTTTTTCTATAAGATTTTTTATGGCAGGTATTCTTGTGGAACGACCGTTTACCAGAATCCTGTCAATTTTTTCATAAGACATGTTAACTTCATTAAGTATATTATTTAGATATTCATTTATTCTGTGAAGTACCGGTTCTATCCATTCATTAAATTCATCCTGCCTTATGCCCTGATAAAGTGTTTCTCCCGGTATAAGCTGTATATTTAAGAGGCTTTCTTCCTGTTTGGTACTCAGTTTGTGTTTTAGTTCTTTCAGGGAAGCTCTTAATTTGCCTGCAATACTCTGTTTATTTTTAAATATTTCTTTCCACAGTTCACTTTCTTTTAAAGAATGTTTTTCAAGAATTTTTTTGAGAAGCACTCTGTCCAGATCCCCTCCTCCAATAGAAGGACTTCCCATTATATTAAGACAATTTATAATTATATATTTTCTTTTTTGTCTTACTTCATAAAGAGCTATATCCAGACTGGTCTCTCCCATATCTATTATTAGAATATTCTCTTCCTGTTTTACTATTCGATCTTCAAAACAATAGGCTAATATTATGGCATCCGGTTCATTTATGAGGCCCATTACCGGTAATCCAGTATTTTTTAAGGCTTTCATTACTGTTGCTCTCTGATATTCATAAAAACAGTAAGGTACAGCTACAACTGTGCTTTCTATTTTTTCCTCATCGCTGATTACTTCCTGAAAAAAATCTTTTAAAATTCTGAAGAAATTTCTGAGGGCCTCTTCACAGCTGATTTCCTCTTCATCCTGATTAAATAATGTAACATTTTCCCCTACTCTTCTTTTCAGATTGGTAAAGGATGTATTAGGATATTTTTCAACACAACCTTCTGCCAGGTCACCTATGACCCATTCATTAAATTTAGGTAAGTAGCATATAGTAGAAGGAAATCTTTTATCTTTACATTTAGGAAATTTTACATCTTCCAGAGGACGATCATCCCCCATCCATTCAGACACACAGGTATATGCTCCTCCATAATCTATTCCATATAACCTGCTATGGGGTAATTTAATTACTTCTATTTCCTCTAGTATTTCATCTATTACTTCCTCCATATTATCCTTATCCATAATATTTTACCCTTATTAAGCTATTAGCTATCAGCTATGAGCACTATTACTCATAGCTGATAACTTATTTATTTTATTAATAGTTTTTGAATTCCCCGGTAATTTGCCAGAGCTTTTTCGTAATTTTCTCCTATTCCATCAAGTTCTTTTCTTGCAATATATCCCAGTGTATAAAGTTCCTGTGCTTTTTCATACTTCTGCCTTATGTCATTAAGAGATTTTTCAGCCTCTTTTAATTGTTTTTCCAGCACAGATATTTTACTTTCTTTTAAACCCAGGCTTAAAGGAGGGAATCCCTCACCTTTTATATAGGTTAATTTGTTTTTTGATTTTACTTTCAAGAGACTTAATTTTATATGAGTATTATTTCTATTGAGCCTTGACAGTATTTTCTGTTTCTTCACATCTTTAGAATAAAATTTGCCTTTAAGAATATCTTTATGGGCAATTTTATTCTCATCTGTGATAACTTTTAAACTGTATCTCATATTGTTTATCTTATATTTTATTCTGTCATTATAAAAAGTACCTTTTTCATGACATGCTTTTAGAAGGTTATCTTCTGTTTTATCAAGAGTATTTCTGGCTATACATCCTTTTGTGAATAATTCTTTTTCTTTATAATATTCTCTTGAGTAATAAAAGACTTTTTTTGTAGCTTTTTGAATTTTCATATTATAAAAGATATTTGAATTTTTCAGATATTCCATATGAGCAATTTCTTTATTTATAGAAGAATTAGCCTTTAATATGTATTTATCAGATTTTAGAGGTGTCACAAGATGGGATTTGTCTTTTTTTTCTATTAATACCTCTGCTGGTGCTGTTAATCCAAAATCTATATAGTTGTTTTTAGAGTCCTTCATTTTTATATCTACATGATCTATAACGACAAATCCTATAATACTTCCTATCATTATTTTCTGACCTGTTTTTACCATTGGTACTATATGTCCATAAGTAACATATATATCTCCAGTAGATTTAACTGTTACACCATATTCCTGCCCGTACCATGGACATATATCAACAACTTCTCCCTCCCATCCTGCGACTACAGGAGTTCCTGAAGGGAGAGCTATGTCATAGCCATCGTGTAAACCTGCTACTCTTCTATATTTAGAAATATCTCTCCATTCATAAAAAGTTCCACTTATTACTGCAGAAGGATATATCTTTTTGACTATATCCATATACTGATTTAAATTATTGAAAGATCTTTGATAATATGTAATATCAGGTATTTCCATTCTTGCTATTTTAAGCTCTATAATAGTCAGGTCTGTCTCTATATCCCTGTTCTTTTGAAGTAAAACCATAAGGTTGTATTTATATTTCTCTTCCAGAAGACTTATATCCGTATCTTTTGTCTCTATAAAATTATTTCTTTTATCCCATCCACTGTAATTACTTCCTTTTACTGGAAGATAAGTGGATATTATAAATAAATTTATTATTAAGTATAAAATTCCTGTTTTTATACGCATAATATCCTCCTGAAAATTTATATACACATTATATCATCGTTATAGTGTTTGTCAACGTTTACTCATCATCCATTACTCAACAAATCTGCCAGTTTATCAGCTATTATGTGATAATCTTTCAGTGTATAAAAAGGTGATAAACTTATTGTAACTGAAGAAGTAAGGATATTTTTTATAAGAAGAAATTGATAAAAGTTTTCCAGAGTTATCCATGGCTTTATGTCACCGATTTTCATGCTTTTACCTGATATTTGATTCCAATAAGTTAATTCATTTTCATTTTGAATTCTGTAACCGTGCCATCCGTATTCGTTACTTCCGGAGTCTTCATTCAGAAAGTAATCCATATCTATATCAAGTATTACACTCTCCTTAAATACAGGAAGATCACAGATTCTTAATATATGAACCTTTATACCTTCCCAGTGGCATATAATATGTCTATGTTCCGCTCTGAAGTTGTTGCCTCCATCTATTTCCAGTAGAAAACTTTTTTTTAGATTTGTCGCCAGCCGGAGTTTACAAAAATCCGGATCAGGCATGACCCAGAAAATTTCTCCTAAAAGTCCTGTTTTTACTGCATAATGAAGGTAAGTTGTCAGATTTATAGGAGATCTTATCTGATCTGCATTTTTTTCCTGATAATAGAAGGAAGCAAACCATCTTTTCAGTTCTTTTAATTTCTTTATCTTCAATAGGTACTGTATATCATCATCCTCTATAAGACTCATATCACTGTGAGCATCAAAATGTATTAAAATATTGGCTTTTCGGGGTATCTGGGATCTTTCCTTATCTTTTAACCAGTGATAAAGAGCTTCATCATGTTCTTTCACAAGAATAACTTTCATTTTTCCAGCCGGTCTGGAAGAAGGATGAAAATATCCTCTGCCGTATGTCTTTAATGGTCTTTGAAGTGATATTTCTTCTGTGATAGGATGTGTCATTTCATTTAACAGAGCTCTCTGCGGATATATGGTAAAGGCTTCATAAGTATGTTTTACCTTTTTATCCTTTAATTTATTCTGAGCTCTTATAATAGAGATTCTTCTCAGAATTCCCAGTTCATATGCATAGATTTTAAAGTTTATCTCCAGATTATACAGGTCATCTAAGAGCATTTTTTCATAATGTACCTTCTGCTCCCATAAATACCAGTTTTCTTCTCCCAGTTTTTTTTTCAGACTCTCAGGTGAGTTCTGGAATTTTATCATTCTTTCCAGATGTTTTATATCTTCTTCAAGCCAGTAAGGATTTACTGGACCTGATGTAATATGATAACTTAAATTGCTCTTCACTTGCCACCATTATATTTTAAAATCATCCCTTTATTTCCCACTGCCCATCCATTACTGTTATCAACAAAGTAAAAATCATTGATTGATATAATAAGAGAATTTTTTTCTACCCAGGTAATTCCCCCATCGGTAGTATAAAAAAAGGTCATTCCCAGTCCTAGCAATGCTTTCCATCCTATTCCCATAAAACATCCGTTTCTGGCATCAATAAACTTAACTTTATAAATCCATAGCAAATCTTTACTGTACTGTTTGTTCCATGTAAGACCGCCATCTACAGTATGAAGGATAGACCATGAAAGTTGAAAACCTTCCTTGTTTTCAAGACCCCCTATCCATCCATTATTTGAGTCAATAAAATTGATAGCAGTAATATTATAAAGACTATCAATATTTTGCCCTTCCCATGTATTTCCGCCATCTTCTGTGCGAAGAATTCTTCCGGAAAATTTATTTACTCCGGGCTTTATTTCACCTGTTTTTATCTGGTATACAATCCAACCTTTCAGTGGATTGATAAAGCTGAGTCCCTCGATTTTTTCTGAAATATTGCAATCCTTTTTTTCCCAAAAATCATTTGTGGAGTTGATAAAAAAAACCTTTCCCCCTTCTCCTACAGCCCAGGCATTTTTGAGATCAATAAAGTCTATATGATTAAAATCAACAGAGTTTTTACAATATTTTTTTTCCCATTTAATCCCGCCGTCTTCAGTAAATAAATATACTCCTTCACATTTATCTTCCTTCCATTCTCTACCTACAATCCATCCTTTCAAGTAGTTTTCAAAATAAACGCCATGAAGATGTGCTGATACATTAGCTGACTGTGGTTTCCAGGTTTGTCCGCCATCTTCTGTATGTAATATAGTTCCATTATCCCCTGTGGCCCATCCATTATAGAGATCAGTAAAATAAAGACTTCTGAGATTCTTCTCTGTTCCACTTTTTATGGTTTTCCAGGGAGTAGTATATAACCCGGATAATTTATATACTACTGTTATTAAAAGAATAATAAAAAATAGAAAAGCTATGGCGAGATTTCGGATAAGATGTTTTCTCCAGAGACTTTGAGCAATTTTACCGGAGTTTCTCCTGTTTCTTTCTGGTTTTATAATAGTTAATGCTTCCAGCATAGCTCTAGCGCTTTTATATCTTTTTGATGCTTTATTATTTAAAGCTTTCATAACAATATTTTCCAGTTCAGGTGATATTCCGGATATGAGATTTCTTATCGGGTCGAATTTGAAAGGAATAGGTTTTTCGCCTGTAAGGAGATGGTGCATTGTTGCTCCCAGAGAATATATGTCAGACCTTGGTTCAGGTTCTCCCTGACACTGTTCTTCAGAAACATAACCGAGTGTCCCTATGGCAGTTTTCTGACTCTGACTGTCCTGTTGGACTGTTCTTGCTATACCGAAATCTATAAGCATAGTTCTTCCATCTTTATGGAGCATAATATTCGAAGGTTTTATATCTCGATATATAATTGGCGGTTTTTGATTATGCAGATAATCCAGGACTTTCAGGACTTCCATAGCACAGTTAATAACTTTTTCTTCCGGCAAACCGGGTTTCCCTTCTTTTTCAAGGATGGATTCCATATCTTCTCCATCTATAAAATTCATTACTAGATAATAACGATTATTGCTGATAAAATAATCATAAACCTTTGGAAGGTTTGCATGGTCAAGACCTGCCAGAATTTTCGCCTCTCTTTTAAACCATTTTTCAGCATCCATTTGTTTCTGAGGATTACCGGGGCATGGTACGAGTTCCTTTACTGCACATATATTGTGAAGAGTAGTGTCTAAAGCTTTATAGACAGATCCCATACCACCACTTTTAATATGCTTCAGTATTTTATAACGATTCTGTATTATAGTATCTATTTTTAATGGAAAACCTGAATACTGAAGAGGACTCCGACACTCACTGC
>JAKJGF010000184.1 GCA_022704525.1 Bacillota bacterium
CACCTTTGAGATTAGATCCTGACCTCATACCACAGCTAAATTTACCACAGGCACCCTCTACGACTCCGTTGAAATCAGATTCTCTTTTAACATCTCCCCTTCAACTATCGCAAGCGCCGTCTACAACTCCTTTAATTATGCCATCTTCAAATGTCACTTCTCCTCTGGAGTTACTTAATGATTGGATTAAAGACGAAGAAATAAAAAAAGATATTAATAAGGAAGATAGTATACTGGATAAAGAAGTTTATAAAAGAATACTGAAGCCCACTTTATCAGAAGAAACACATCATGTAGAAGAAGAAGTAGAAGACTGGTTTAAGAAAAAAGGATTGAAACGTGGTGAGATGACCAGTATTGAAAATAATAAAAAAGAAAAAGTAAATTCAGTAGAATTGATAGAAAAGGATGAGGAAGGACCATTATCAATAACGGATGAACAGCTCTTGTCTGTAAATGAAAGTAATCTTTCTCCCGGTCAAATTAATTCTGAAGATATAAACTTGGAACAGGATTTATACACACAATGGGATACTGAAGAAATAATTATAGATGATTCAATGTGGATAGATATTCTTGATAATGAGGGTAGTCCTTCCAGGGATACACCCTATAAGGATGTCCTTATAGATGAAGCTTCTGCTGGAAAAGTAAAACAGACGAAAAGTTTTGAAGTGCCATCCGATTCATCTGAAAAACCACCGGACCTTTTAGATACTCTTTCTAAATGTGAACAATTATTAAAATCTGCTTCACCAAAACCTAAAAAGGTCTTAACTCTCTGTAAAACTTTACTTGCTTCTTACCCTGCAAATCCTCTTGTATATCATATGATCAGTGAGGCTTATGAAAAGCTTGGTAAAAAAGAAAAAGCTGAAAAATATAGAAAGAAGGCTGAGAAATTTGGATATTGAGTAACTATTTTTATTCAGGAAGCAGGCTATGTGGATAAAAGAACTGGCGAAATGGATAAAAAATTATAGATTCATTATATTATCAGGAATTGGTATTTTATGTGTTTTCATTGTTTTATTTATGTATATTATTTGTGTTAACCAGAATATGGAATGGGGTTTGTTTGATAAATATGAGTGGGGATTTGTAGATACCCGACTTAACATCAGAAATCTTTTTAAGGATAAAAATACTAATGAAAATATAGTCATAGTAGACGTTGATGATTATACTACACTTGGAGAAGAAGGATTGGGGCAATGGCCTTTTCCCCGTTCTTATTACGCAGAGATAATTAAAACCCTTTCAGAAGACGGCGCAAAGGTTATCTGTTTTGATATACTTTTTTTTGAACATGATAGAATAAATCCTGATAATGATTTAATTTTTGCTGAAGCTATTAAAGAAGCAGGCAATGTAATTCTTCCTATGGCCTTTACAGATTTAGAAGTGCCCCATAATTCATTTAAAGATCAAAATATTTTTATTATCAATAGATCCAGTGTAGAATTTCCTGTAGAGGTGTTGAGAGATTCTGCTGCTGCTTTAGGATTTACCGATGTATTTCCTGAAAGTGATGGTACCTATAGAAGAGTCCAATTAATAAAGAAACATCAGAATAAAAACTATCAAACTTTAGGATTACAAATGGCAACCTGTGTATTAAACCTGAATTTAGAGAAACTTCATATACGGTCTGATAATAAAAAGAGAATCTTTATAAATTATCAGGGAGAATACAGGACTTTTAAATATGTTACATTTTATGAAGTATATAAAAAGACCTATAGAGAAAAATATCCTGATTTCTTTAAAGATAAATATGTAATAATAGGTTCAACAGCCAAAGCTTTAGGGGATCTTAAAGCAACTCCTGTAAGTAATGCTTTCCCTGGAGTAGAAATTCAAGCCACCATATTAAATACAATACTTCAACACGATTATATTACTCAATCTTCTCCTTTACTGGATATTTTCCTGATTTTTACCATTGGAATTATGATGGTATGTCTGTTGCCACGCTTTAGTCCTTTATTCGCTACCTTTATTGTTCTCATTAGTGGAGGAATAATCTTATTTATAAGTATTATACTATTTATCAGTAAGAATTTTATTCTTACAACTATTCCTTTGATTACTGTGACAGGTTTATGTTATATTGGGATTACTTCTTATAGATTAATTACAGAAGAAAGACATAAAAGAAAGCTAAAGAATATCTTTCAGAGGTATGTAAGTTCACAGGTTGTGAATGTAATAGTAAAAAACCTTGATAGGGATGATTTTTCTCTGGAGGGAAAACGTAAAAGAATGACTCTTTTGTTTTCAGATATAAGAAATTTTACCCCTATGAGTGAAAAATTAAAACCTGAGGAAGTTGTAAATATACTTAATGAATATTTTACCTCTATGACAGAAATAATATTTAAATATGATGGAACAATTGACAAATTTATGGGTGATTGTATTATGGCCTTCTGGGGTGCTCCTATATCCCATGAGGATGATGCTTTACGTGCTGTAAAATCAGCCCTTGAAATGCAGAGTAAACTGAAAGATTTACAGAAAAAATGGGAAAATAAGGGAGTGCCTCCTGTAGCAATGGGAATGGGTATAAATACAGGAGAAGTGGTAGTCGGAAATATTGGTTCACCTGAAAGAATGGAATATACAGCTATTGGAGATGATGTTAATCTTGCATCCAGACTACAAGCTGTAGCTGAAGGAGGACAGATATTTATAAGCCAGAGTACTTTTGAAGAGGTTAAAGATAAAATTGAAGTCAAATCACTTGAACCGATAAAAGTTAAGGGTAAAGCTGAATTTGTAACAGTATATGAAGTATCTGGATTAAAGGAGTGTTGATATTTCAATTTCTTTTATATCCTTGTGTGCCTGTATATTTTCTGGAAGATTTTATTCTACAGTTTATAATGATTTTTCAATATAAAATGAAAATTTTCCCCGGTATAATTATTTATTCAGTTATGGGGAATCGGATGGCTTTAATACACTTGATAGCGAAGTGGTATAAGATAATATAAAAGCTTTCAACAGTCATCTTAAGTAAAAAACTGATAACTGATGGCTGAAAGCTGACAGCTTATAAAAAGACTTATTTTAGAAGGATTTTGATAAAATACATTGAATTAATATTATTCGCTGTCAGCTAATAAGTAGTAAATATTAGCAGAATTAAGGGTAATTCTGAAAGCTGATAGCACAATATTGATAGTTAATTAGGAGAAGGAACGAATTTGCATTACTGTATAATAGGAACAGCCGGACATATTGATCATGGAAAGACTGCTTTGATTAAAACTCTTACAGGAATAGAAACAGACAGACTTAAAGAAGAAAAAGAACGGGGTATTTCTATTGACCTGGGCTTTGCATATATGGATCTTGAGAAAGGTAAACGCTGTGGTATAGTAGATGTTCCAGGGCATGAACGTTTTATAAAAAATATGGTTGCCGGAGCTGTGGGTATGGATATAGTCCTGCTGGTGGTTGCTGCTACGGAAGGTGTTATGCCTCAGACAATAGAACATCTTGATATTTTGCGATTTCTCTGTATTAAAAAGGGTATTATAGTTATTACAAAGATAGATCTTGCTACAGAAGATCAGGTTAAGAATACAGAAGAAGAAATCCTTGATCTGGTAAAAGGAACTTTTCTTGAGGGGGCTCCGATAGTTTTATTCTCTTCAGTAGATGGCCGGGGCAAAGAGGAGTTAAAGGGAATACTTGGGAAATTATATAATGATGTTGAAGAAAGAGATATAAAGGCTCCTGTGATTTTACCTGTTGACAGGGTTTTTACTATATCAGGTTTTGGAACTGTAGTAACAGGAACATTAAATAAGGGGACCTTAAATAAAGGAGCATTACTGGAAGTTCAACCACAGAATATAGAAGTAAGAGTAAGGAATATTCAGGTACACAATGAATTTGTTGAGCGTGCTTATGCCGGTCAGAGGGTTGCTGTTAATTTCATTGGAGCTGATAAGGAGATATTAAAGCGTGGAAACTGGTTACTCAGTAAAAATGTTTTTTCTCACAACAGATTTATTGATGCATCTTTTACTCTTCTTCCATATCCGAGGGATTTAAAGAATCATAGCAGAATACGCCTTCATATAGGTACAAATGAAATAATAGGAAGAATAAATTTTTTAGAATCTCCCGGTATTAAATCCGGAGAAACTCAATTGGTACAGTTTGACCTGGAAAAGCCTGTAATAATATCCAATGGAGAGCATTATGTGGTAAGGTCTTATTCTCCTTCTGAAACTATTGGTGGAGGCAGGGTTCTTCAGGGGGTAAATCTCAGACATAAAGCGGGAGATAAAAAAATTATTGAATATCTTTATAAACTTCAGGAAGGAGAAAGAGATAACAGGTTAGAACATGAAATTTCATACACTCCTTTTCAGTCTTACAGTAAGTTTAAGCAAAAAGGCCAGGAGGAAGATGTAAAAAAGCTTATTCTGAGTAATAAGGCCATACTTATTCAGGACACTCTTCTTCACATTAAAGATTTAAAAAATATAGAAGAAGAGCTTTTGAAGATTTTAAAAGAGTTTCACAGAAGTAATCCTCTGAGGATTGGCCCAACTTCTCTGGAAATAGTGAAATTGCTGACTGACAAAAGATATAAAAATGAGTTAAAAGTAAAAATATTAAGGGAAATCCTTGATGGTATGACCGATAGAATTGAGGTTAAGAAAGGTCGTTTTAAACTCAAAGATTTTGAGATAAAATTTACTCAGGGACAGGATAAATTGAAAAGAGATATTTCCTTAAGTTTTGAAAAGGATTTATTTAAACCTCCTCTTATAGAAGATGTAAAAAAAGAATTTGGTAAATATCCTGATTTTAAGCAGGTATTTTCTTATTTGCTGGAACAGGATTTGCTTATACCGGTTCAGGAAGGGGTAATGTTTTATATAAAGGCAATAGATAAAGCAAAACAGATTATTTCAGAAGAGATAAAAAGAGAAGGTAAGATTACAGCTGCTAAAGCCAGGGATCTGTTTAATACAAACAGAAAATATGCTATATTTTTACTGGAATATTTTGATAGAATAAACTTTACCAGAAGGATTGGAGATAACAGAGTATTAGTTTCAGGGGAGTAAATGGGGTCTGGTGGCCTCCACGGACTTCAAATCCGCTGACGGGCAGGTCTCCCTGTCTGTGGTAGGTTCGATTCCTACATACTCCCGCCAGATTAGCTATCAGCTATTAGAGAGAGGATTTTATAATCTTTTAAAAGATAGTAATTTTTGTCTGATTGCTGACTGCTGATAGCTGAAAGCTATAAAAAAATGAGGTGAACAAACGTGTCTGAAGAAAAAAAAGTTTTTCCGCCCCCCGTAAAAGGAGGAGCCAAATGTAGAGGTTGCAGAGGTACTATAGAAGGGAATCAATATGTTAAGGTATCCGGAAATAAGTGGCATAAAGATTGTGCTCTTAAAGCAGGTAAAAAAATTCCGAAAGAATATAAAGAAGTTTAATTGAAGCTGAAAGCTGACTGCTCATTGCTGATAGCTAATAATAAAGGAGGCAAGTTTTTTGAAGAGTTTTGAAAGCAAGGATATAAGAAATATAGGGTTTTATGCTCATGGTGGTGTGGGTAAGACCTCTCTTGCAGAGGCAATGCTGTATAATGCCAAGTTGATAGAGAGAATAGGATCAATAGATAAAGGTAATACTGTCTGCGATTATGATCCTGATGAAATACAGAGAAGAATGAGTATATCATCTGCTATAGCACCATTGGAATGGAAAGGGAAAAAAATTAATATTATAGATAACCCCGGTTTTATAGACTTTGTTGGAGATATTATAGGAAGTCTCCGGGTTGTGGAAGCCGGGTTTTTACTACTGTCTTCTGTGGCGGGTGTTGAGGTGGGGACTGAAGTTATGTGGCATTACCTGGAAGAACAGCATGTACCAAGAGTTATATTTGTAAATGGTATGGATAAGGAAAATGCAAATTTTGATCAGGCCCTTAATAAATTTAAAGAAATCTTATCTGAAGATATAATACCTATTTATCTTCCCATAGGAAATGCTGAAACATTCAAAGGTATAGTAGATCTTATTAAAATGAAAGCTCTTATATTCTCAAATGGAGAATATAAAGAAGAGGAAATTCCACCTGATCTTAAAGCTAAAGCAGAAGAAATAAGAGTACAACTCATAGAAAAAATAGCTGAAAATGATGAGGAACTTATGGAAAAATATTTCTCAGAGGGAGAACTCTCAGAAGAAGAATTAAAAAGAGGATTTAAGAAAGCCTTTGCTGAATGCCAGATTACTCCTGTGGCCTGCGGTTCTGCTGTAAAAAATATTGCTGTTTCCTCTTTAATGGATATGATTGTAGAAATTTTCCCATCACCTCTTGAAGGACGTCCTATAAAGGCGAAGAAACCCGGTGGTGAAGAATTTGATCTGCACTGTTCATCAGAAGAACTTCTTGCAGCTCAGGTCTTTAAGACCATGGCAGATCCTTTTGTTGGTAAGTTAAGCTTTTTTAAGGTTTTCTCAGGGGTTTTCAGTCCTGATACCATAGTATATAATTCTTCAAAAGAAACTGAAGAGAGAATAACTAAAATCTATTATATGTGCGGAAAAAGCCAGGAAGTTGCAGGGCGTATAAATCCAGGTGACATAGCAGTAACTGCCAAACTACAGGTGACAACTACTGGAGATACTTTATGTACAAAAGACAATCAGATTATTCTGGAAAGTATAGTTTTTCCGAAACCGGTTATGATTCAGGCTATTAAAGCAAAGACTAAAGCTGATGAAGATAAACTTACAACTTCTCTTGCAAGACTTGTAGAAGAAGATCCTACACTTCACTCTGAAAGAAATCATGAGACAAGGCAGTTGCTTATATCCGGTATGGGGGAATCTCATTTAGATATAGTGGCATCCCGTCTTAAGAGAAAATTCAGTGTAAATGTAGAGCTTCAAAAACCATTGATTTCTTATAGAGAAACTATTAAATCCAGGGCCACAGCTGAAGGTAAACACAAAAAACAGTCAGGTGGCAGGGGACAATTCGGTCATGTATGGCTTGAACTCATCCCTCTTCCTAAAGATAAACATTTTGAATTCGTAAATAAGATTGTAGGAGGAGTGGTGCCCAAAAATTATATTCCTGCTGTAGAGAAAGGTGTAGTTAATACTATGGCAGAAGGTTTTGTCGCCGGTTATCCCATTACCAATGTTCAGGTTACTATCTACGATGGTTCTTATCATACAGTTGATTCATCAGATATAGCTTTCCAGCTTGCAGCAAGACTGGCTTTCAGGAAAGGTATGGAACAGGCTAATCCCATCCTTTTAGAACCAATTATGAATGTAGAGATAACTGTACCAAGTGATTATATGGGTGATGTTATGGGTGATCTTAACAGTAAAAGAGGCCGAATACTCGGTATGGAGCAGGCAGGTAAAAAGAATCAGATTATAAAAGCTCTGGTTCCCCATGCTGAAATGCTTAATTATTGTATAGATCTTCGTTCTATAACACAGGGCAGAGGTCGTTTTAGTATGGACTTCTCCCATTATGAAGAAGTTCCTGCCTCACTTGCTGAAAAAGTAATTGAAGAAGCCAGGAAAGCTAAAGAAGAAAGTTAAAAAGTGAAAAGTGAAAAGTGAGAAGTGAGAAGAGTAATGGAAACGTGAAATGTGAAATGTGAAGAGAAGTTGTTGTAATAAATTACATTTACTTTACTCATCACTCATAAGGCATAATTCATCACGTTTCACCCGTTACCCATTACCTTTTTACCTCTCACTTCTTACTTCTCACCTCTCACCAGTTTATGAATATATTAAATATTGAATCCCTGCTTTTAGATTTAAGAGGCAAATTATCCCGGGGCTTTCAGGAAAAACTCGATAAAATATCTATTGAAACAGATAATGAAAAATTATTGAAATTTCTTTCGGAACTTTATCCAAAATCCGAAGAAGACTTACTTTTAATAATTAAAGATATATTTATATCTCTTGCTCAGTGTCCGGAAGATGCCGACAAAATAACAGATATAATAGTACGCTACCTGAACCATCCCGGACAGATAATCAGATCTCTAACTCTTGAAATAATTTATGAATTTTACCAGGAAAAATTTACTCCTTCAGTAAAAAAAGCCAGAGTTTTATCCCTTGGAATAATAGATTGTCTGGCTGTAACTACTAAAGAATCTCCAGAATTAGAACTCAAAAAAGGGTATCTTCTTTTAAGAATTCTCGGAAGTATATATCCTGACGAGGTGTTTCCTTTATTATACAGGGCTTTGAAAGATAAATCCCATCCATGCAGAATGGGATTTATGGAAATTTTTGCTTATGTAAATTTTGAAAGTTTTGTATGGTTAGAAAGGCTTATCCCTTATCTAATCGATTTTTTTACAAGTGAAGATGATACCCTTATACTTGCAGCATCCAGGATATTAAAAAAGCAATTTCCTCATTTTCCCTGTCTTTTAGGAAGATTTATTCTGCCTGTTCTGAATTTAATGGAGAGAGGAAGCTATGTGATTCAGGATGCTCTGTCAGAGGTTATCTTTGAAATATCCGCGACTCATATGGAATTTTTAACAGATGTTGTAACCATATTGATTGATTATATAAAAAATAAGGACAAATCTGAGAAATCTATTATTTTAATAGTAAATTCACTAAATAATTTAAGTGGTAATAAGAGAGATATAGATAATATTATAAAAATAATAATGAAGAAAAGTCCCTCACCGGTTGAACTGAGTGACAGAAATAAAATATGGTTGGATGTATCAAAGAAGATACTTGAACAGGCTATGATAACACAGGAAAAATTTACGGTGAAAGAATTTATATGGTTATTCGGTGAAGAAGTATTTAAAGAAATTCTATCCAGACTCGTACTCAATCTATATGGAGAAAGAGGAAGTTTCCTTGGTATATATCATGAAAAAAACTGGTTTACCGCTGAAGGTAAGGTAAGATTTGCTCATACAAAACAACTCTTTACAGTAGCTCACCCTCTCGATATATTCTTCGCCAATCAGATTATTCTCTGGCAGAAGATTATAATGGAGCGAAAGATTAAACAGCCTTTTCAGCAGGTTTTCAGAAGCCTTTTTTCATTGCATATGGATGAAATAACTGAAATCGAATCCCTCAGATATTTCTCACAGAAATTAATACCGGATAAGGCAAAAAAATCTTTTATTTATGAGGGATTCTGTATGAAAGAAAATTATATTTTTTATAATTGGAAAGACCCTCATATACAGGTTAGATTTATCTGGGATAGAGAAAAAAGTGCTCATAAAGGAATTTCTATAACCGGCCAGATACAATTTTATAAGATTCTGGATCTGAAATCAAATATTATAGATAATAGAAAAATACCTCTCTGGCAGATAGAACCAAGAATTTTTAGTGAATCTATAAGGAAATTGGAATTAATAATATCTAAAAGTATTTTCAGAAAGTAGGAGCGAAGGCTTTGGTGTTTTTTAAAACCTCATTTGTTCAATTTCTTTAACGGAAGTTTGACAACCTGAAGTTAAGTAATGGCGTAAAACCAGGGGGATTCGTATTATAAAATAGACGTAGACACGTGGTTTTCAAATTTTTGAATAGAAAT
>JAKJGF010000185.1 GCA_022704525.1 Bacillota bacterium
AAATACTGAATATATTTTTTTTCAGTATATTATGTTTAAAGAAATTTATTTTAAGAGTATTTTTCTAATATTTATTTTAATTATGTCTTTTGGATGTAATAACAATGGTAATAATTCCACTCTGGCCGGTGCACCGGGTGTGGGTTCAGTAGATCTGAGTGTTATAGTTAATCTTGAACCTTTTCAACAGGCTGAGAAGAAATTCGAAGAAGAAAGACAAAAATTGGCTATGGAATACAATGAACTTGTAAAAGGTCTGAATGATAAACAGAAGGAGAGTATTCAGGCTCAATTTCAACAGAAACTTGCTGAATTACAGTACAGTATTGTGACACCACTTCAGGAGAAGCAAAAGAAGGCTATAGAGAAGGTAGCCAAAGAGGAAGGTTTATCTGTCATCCTGGATAAAACAATTGTAGTCTGTGGTGTTACAGATATAACAGATAAAGTCAAAAAAGTCTTTTTAGGAAGTGATAAAGAGGATAAATCTCCAACACCCTCCCCTGCAGAAAAGACACCTGCCAGACAGTTAGTGGGGTATTTAAATCAGGAAAAGCTTTATAATATTCCAAAAATGAAAAAAGCGCAGGAAGCGTATTTTAAGGAATTTAATGAAATGCAGGTCAAGTTAGAAAAAACCGTAAAGGAATTATATGGAGATAATAGTATGCCTCCTGCAAAAATTCTTTCTGACTATCAAAAAAAGCTTGACAGTAAGAAAGCAGAGATCTTTAAACCCGTAGATGATGAAATAAATAAAGCTGCATCAGATATTGCAAAAGAAAAGAATCTGATAGTAGTTTTAGATGAAATTAATATTCTTTACGGAGGTATAGACCTTACGGATGAAGTGGTAGACAAGATGGAATAACGAGGTGTTTCTCGTGCAAAATAAATGGTTTTTTTTATTAATTATAATAATTATTACAGTTGTGTTATTTTATGGGTCTGTTCATGACATAGAAGGTAAGGTATTAACCCCTTATATAGGGGTGGTGGATATGGATATATTGTTACACCTTCATAAAGATTGGAAGAAAATGGAGGAATTAGATAAAAATATTCAGTCTTTTGAAGAAATTCAGAGCCCTGAACTTAACTCTAAACTTGGCAGATTTCAGGAAGAAGCAGAGAAAAAATTTAAATCTCTTGTAGTTCAATATGATGACAGGATGAAAAAAAAGAATGAAGAGCTTCATAAGAGCTGGGATACAGGTCAGGAAGCTATTATGAAACAACTTCAGTCTCTTCAGAATAAGTTTTCAGCCAGACAGAAATCTGAAATGGAACGAATAAAACTGGAAAATCAATCGGAATTAGAGAAAATGCAGAAAGAGTTTGAGAAGAAAATTACAGAAGACTTAGATAAACAATCTGCTTTATTACATGATAAACATATGCCAGAACTTGATAAGGAAAATAAAGCCATGCAGATTATGCTGGATCAGTACATAAATACCCTTGTAGTTAAGAGAGATAATAAAGTTCGCGAAAAGAGAGATTCTCTTGTAATGGAATTAGAGTCAGTCCTGAGTGCTGAGAGAAATAGGCTGGTTGGAGAATTGGAAGATTATAAACAGAAGCTTATGGAAGAAAATCAACAGGAATTGATGAAATTTAATCTTCAGATTAACAAACTTAAAGCAAAAAACTCTTTTACTAAAGAAGATCAGGAAGAATTAGACCGTTTGATTCAGGATAGAGATACCATTAATATGAAGTATGATTCTTCTATTGCCGGTGAAACAAAAAATACAGAAGATAAGTTTAATGCTTTTAGAAATAAAAAATATGCTGAGATCGATAATTCTATAAAGAAATATACAGATGAACTCAATAAAGGTATGAATAGTAAAATAGAAGCTAAAAAGAGAGAACTTGATGCTGTAGTTCAGGTAAAGGTTAATGAAATACAGAGTAAAATAAAGAAGGAATTAGACGAATATCAGAAATCTCTGGAAAAAAAGTATTCTTCTTCTATGAAGGAGAAAGAAGATAAACTTCAGTCTGTTATAGCCGGGAAATGGAACGTGGTTAATGAAAAGCTTACCAGTGAATATGAGCAGGAGAAGAAAGCTTTGCTTGATACACTTGAGAAAAAACATGGAGATATACAGGAAGAACTTTCTTCTTATAGTGAACAGCTTCAAAAGGAATTTGAGGCAAAAAAACGAGAACTTTCTGAAGAATTATATCAAAATCAGACTATTTTTTCTAAAGAGAAAGAACATGAATATAAAGAGCTTCTAAATAATAGAAAGGATTTATTTCAGATTATCGCGAAAGATATTTCAGTTTTAGTAGAAAAGGTTTCAAAGGAGAAAGGTATTTCAGTTGTTATTACCGGCTATCGTGTTAATGTTAACAGTGTTGATTTAACTGATGATGTAAAGAAACTAATGAATAATTAAAATGCATAGGAATTTTCATTATTATTAAATTATTATTTTCAATAATCATAAGTTAGCTATCAGCAATCAGCTCAGGGATAAAGCTGAAAGCTAATAATAATTAAAATGGATAGGAGATTAGAGAATGAGAAAAGTTTTTTTAATGGTACTGTTATTAAGTTTTATATTTATAATTACAGGTATTTTTTTAAAGGAAACATCTCCGGCTGTAGCTGAAAAAGAGATAATTTTTGGTATTATAGATGGTAAGAAAGTAATGGAGGAATGGCCTAAATTTAAAAGCTATTCTCTACAAATGGAAGCTCAGAGAATTACCTATGCTGTACTTTTTCAAAAGGCTTCTCCTAATATGACTGATGCTGAAAAGGAAGAAATGCAGTATCAAATTTCCAAAATACTGGAGCATTCCAATACAATATTGATGCAGGCCCTTACTAATGAAATGGAAGAAGCAGCAAAAAAGATTGCTATTGAAAAAAAGATGAATATGGTTTTTTTTAAAGATTCAGTTCATTTCGGAGGAACTGATATTACAGATGATGTTTTGAAGTTTTTAAAATAGATTGCTTTTAGCGATTAGAAATTAGCTAATTAGAAGAGAGAACTGAAGAAATGAATTTTACTCTTAAAGAGATAGCAGATATAGTTGGTGGTAGAATTGTTGGTGATGAAACTCTCAGGGTTTCAGGTATTGCTGATATTCATTCTGCCACAGATAGGGATATAACTTTTTCTGTAAATAGAGCTTATTTTAGAAAAGCTCTTGATTCGCTTGCATCTGGTATTTTATGTTCTGAAGATTATGGTTTTGAAGCTAAAAAAACCTTAATTCTTGTTTCTAATCCCAGAATTTCTTTCGCCAGGATTCTTAATTTATTTCATGAAAATAAAAATGTTTCTACTGGCATTCATCCTAACTGTATAATGGGAGAAAATGTGACTCTGGGGAAAAATATATCAATCTATCCAAATGTTTTCATAGGAAGTAATGTTAAAATTGGAGATAGAACCCTTATTTATCCTGGTGTGTATATAGGTAATAATGTTTTTATAGGTGAAGATTGTATTATATATCCCAATGTTGTAATTTTAGATAAGATAGAAATTGGTAATGGAGTGATTATCCACGGAGGAGCTGTAGTGGGCAGTGATGGATTTGGTTTTGAGCTGGAAGATGGGCATTATTATAAAATACCTCAGATGGGTTCTGTAGTGATAGAGGACGATGTAGAAATAGGAGCAAATGTATGTATAGATAGAGCTACTATCGGTAATACTCATATTGGAAAAGGTACTAAACTGGATAATTTAATTCAAATAGCACATAATGTTTCTCTTGGAGAAAATATAGTTATAGCTGGCCTGTCAGGATTATCAGGCAGTGTTACTGTAGGAGATAATACAGTTATTGCAGGGCAGGTAGGTATAGCAGATGGAGTCCGTGTGGGGAGTAATTCTGTACTTACAGCTAAAGCGGGAATTATTTCTGATATCCCTGCTGATTCCAAAGTGGCAGGCTTCCCAGCAGAAGATGCCAGGGGATTTTTTCGTAAAATAGTATATCTTAGTAGAATTTCTGACCTGTCTTCTGAGATTAAAGCTATTAGAAAAGAACTGAAGGAACTTAGAAATAAGTTGAATTTATAGTAACTTTGATTTTTATAAAGCTGTCAGAAGTTAGCTATCAGCAATCAGCTTAAGGAAAAAGCTGAAACCTGAAGGCTGAAACCTGAAGGCTATAAACAGGTGTTTGTTTATGAAAAAATTACTTTTATTTTTCTTTATTTTGATTATCTTTTATTCAATTGCTTATGGAGATAATAAAGTATCTTCGGAAATTCTGACACTGGCTTTAAATGGTGTCAATGAAATCAGTATTCCTCTTCATGAGACAATGATCTTTCCCATCACTGGCAATGCTAAAGGTTCTATTTCTATAGAAAATCTTTCACCTCATATAATTAATGTCAGAGCAGATGAAATAGCTAATAATATAGTTATAAAGGGTCTTTTAGATGGACAGGGAAGTTTTGTTTTAGTGAGAAATGGTATAAGGAAAGCCATATATGTTGCAGTAAGAGAGTCAGCAGGGATATTACCTGAGAGGGTATCCTTTACTGTCACAGGTAATCCTGCAACGAAAGATTTTTTAAAGGATGCTGCTCTTAGAGTCATACTTTCTAAATCCAGGCTTAAACCAAATTCATATCTTTTATTTGACGAATATGTTCCTTTTCAGGGTCCTGCTTATTTATCCAGAGGAGAGACTAAATCTTTTGAAATTCCAGTTAAGATAGTAAGTTCTGTGTATTTTCCCGTAAGGGAGAATGTTAAAGTTGATGTTACTAATAAAATAATCAATTCATCGGAAGTAGCCCTGTTAATGATAAGCAATCGCCCTGAGAAGATAGAAGAAGATGGTATATTGTTTCAGGAAGAATTACAACCTGAAAAGCCTGTAAGATTATTATATTATCATCAGAATTCTCCCAAATCTTTTGAGAGGGAATTCCTTATTAAGTTTACAAATCCCTCAAGAAAAGCAATAGATATAAAATTAATAAGTGGTACTTCCGGACCTAACAGTGATGTGTTCTTTGTGGGACATAAAGCTACAGTAAGATTTATGGAGGATTATTCATCTGATGCCTCTCAAATAATTACCATACCTCCCAGGGGTGAGTTTGTTTTATGTAAGTCTTCTATGAAACCCGGTGATGTCATAGGAGGACTTTTAGAAATACATATTTTAAATGATAACCCTCTGTTAGTAACAGTACAGGCAGGACAGCCGGATATTGCTATGAGTTCTGAAGATATACTTCCTGATGATTTTGACCCCTTCAGAATTCATCCCAAAGGTATATTTGCTAATCCTAATATTTCATCTGAAACTTATTATAATGTTACAGAGGGAGAATTAAGTATTCCTTTTGGAGTAAGTCCCTGGCTGCCTGATATAAGAACAGGTGCTCCAAATCAGGGTAATTATGGTGTTATATATAAATTTAATATTATATTAAATAATTCTACTTCTGAATCAAAAACAGTTAAATTGTATTTTTCACCTGTTAATGGGGTCGCCAGGGGGGTATTAATTATAAATGGAATATTATATGAAACATCTCTTTTAAGGCCGGGTAAGACATCTATTATAACTGATTTTAATCTATCACCCAGAGAGAGAAGGTCTCTAAAGATTTTTACTACTCCTCAGAGTGGTTCTGCTTACCCGGTGAAACTTATATTTAAATCAGATTAAAGGATAAATATAATGGAATATCAGAGAACTATTACATGTGAACATAATTTTTCAGGTATAGGTTTGCATACGGGAGAATCTGCGTCTGTAAAGATAAAACCGACTTCTGTGAATTCTGGTATCGTTTTTATAAGGAAGGATATCCCTTCATCTCCTCAGATACCGGCACTGGTAGATAATGTTATTAATACATGCAGAGGCACCAGTCTGTGTATAGATGGGATTGAAATTAAGACAGTTGAACATATTTTATCATGTCTGAGAGGACTTTGTATTGATAATGCCCTGATTGAAGTTTATGGTTCGGAGATTCCTATTATGGATGGGAGCTCCTGTTGTTTTGTTGATTCGATTTGTTCTAAAGGATTTCAAGAACAGTCCTGTGAACGTTCTTTTGTAACCCCAAAAGAACCTCTTTATCTTTCCGATAATGATTCTTCTATAGTTTTATTACCCTGTGATGTATTTAAGATTACTTATGTAATAGATTATAATCATCCTGTATTAAAGACTCAGATGGAGGAAATATTAATTGAACCTAGAACATATATGAATTATATATGCATGGCCAGAACTTATGGCTTTATAGAAGAGGTGCAGTATTTATTGGATAATAATCTGGCTCTTGGTGGGAGACTGGATAATGCACTGGTTATAATGAAAGATGGATATTCTTCTCCTTTAAGATATAACAATGAACCTGTAAAACATAAAATTCTTGATTTAATAGGTGATATAAGTTTACTGGGAGCTTTTTTAAGAGGGCATATTATAGCAATTAAATCAAGCCATAAATTAAATGTAGAATTTGTAAAACTTATTAAAGATAGATATTTAAATTCTATTTATACTTTTTTAGAAAATTTTTATTCCGGGGTTTAACTATAAAAGGAGTTTTTAAAATGATGGATATTAATGAGATAAAAAAGATTTTACCACATCGTTATCCTTTTTTACTGGTAGATAGAGTTCTGGACCTGGAACCACAGAAAAGGATAGTAGCTATTAAAAATGTAACTGCCAATGAGTTATTTTTTACTGGACATTTCCCTGATCAACCTATAATGCCCGGTGTTTTAATTACTGAAGCACTTGCTCAGGTTGGTTGTATTATGATGTATGCTAATAATGACCAGGTAACAGGAAAGATACCTCTTTTAATGGGTTTGAATAATTTTAAATTCAGGAAACCTGTAATCCCTGGAGATCAGATTGTTATGGAAGTAGAGGTTTTAAAGATTAGAAGAGGTTTTGGTAAGATCAAGTGTTGTGCTAAAGTAGAAAATAATGTTGTTGCTGAAGGAGAAATTACTTTTGGTTTATCTTCTGGTTTAGATGGATAAGGGATAGTTTAATGAAAGGGGACTTTAGGTTGAAGAAATTGAGAGTGGGTGTCGTTGGAATAGGTCATATGGGACAACATCATGCAAGAGTTTATAAGGAAATGTCTAATGTTGAAGTTACTGCTCTTGCTGACAACGATGAAAATACCCTTCTGGAAGTTGCTGATAGACTTGGTATAAATAGTTATTCAGACTATAAGGAATTATTTGATAAAGTTGATGCAGTAAGTATTGTAGTGCCTACAACTTTTCATTATGATATTTCACGAGAATTTCTTGAACATGGTATTCATGTTCTCGTGGAAAAACCAGTGACAAGAACTATTCAGGAAGTAACAAGATTAAATGAACTGGCCAAAACAAAAAATCTGATTCTTCAGGTAGGTCATACAGAACGTTTTAACCCTGCTGTTCAGTCATTATTTCAACTGGTGGAAAACCCTATTATTTTTGTTGAAGCCAATCGTCTCGGGCCGGCCAGTCCCAGGAACCTGGATATAGGAGTAGTTCTTGAATTAATGATTCATGATCTGGATATTATACTGGAAATAGTGAAATCACCGCTTAAAAAGGTTAATGCTCTGGGTGTTTCAGTTTATTCTGAATATGAAGATATAGCTGTGGCACAATTACTTTTTGAAAATGGATGTCTTGCTACTCTGGCGTCAAGTCGTGTTACTGCAGAAAAGGTAAGGAAGCTTGAGGTTACTCTTGAAGATGCCTTCGTTTCTGTAGACTATATAGATCAGAATATTACTTTTCGTCGTCAGGTATCTTCAAGATATGTCTTTGATAAAAAGAGCACAAGATATCAGAGAAAATTCCTTCTGGAAAAACCCTTTATCAGTAAAGAAGAACCTTTAAAACTGGAATTGGATCATTTTGTTCAATGTATCAGAGAGGGAAAGAAGCCTGTAGTTTCAGGAGATGAAGCCTGCAGTGCATTGCTGGTGGCAGAAAAGATACTGGGAAATATGGAAATGACCAATTTAAGAATGGATAAGAGTTTTTTAGATTTACATAAAGATTGTCAGTAAAATTTATGTTTGAACCTATTTTGACGGGAATATTAGACACTGTCCTGTTAAATTTATTAATTAAGGAGGCTACAAGAGATTGGTATTCTATCAACTGAGTTCAATATTTATATGAAACAGTGAGATGGATCTTCCATGCTTATAATTTTATGAAGATAGATGAAAGAGCAATTGTCTCGTCAAAAGCAATTCTTGGAGCAGGTGTAGAAATAGGCCCTTATAGTATTATAGGGGATAATATTAAGATCGGTGAAAATACTATTATAGGTAGTCATGTAAATATTGAAGGCTGGACAGAGATTGGAAGTAATTGCAGGATATATACAGGGGCAGTTGTAGGTACTGCACCTCAGGATTTAAAATATAAAGGTGATAAAAGTTATGTTGTCATCGGTGATAATACAATACTTCGTGAATATGTAACTATTAATCGCCCTACCACTCCTGAAGGTACCACAGTCATAGGTAAAAATGTTTTTCTTATGGCTTATGCCCATGTGGCACATGATTGTACAATTGGCCATGATGTGGTTATTGCAAATTCAGTAGGCCTTTCAGGCCATGTAACCGTAGGTGAGAAAGCAGTTCTTGGTGGATTTGTAGGGGTACATCAATTTGTTCGTATTGGTAAATTAGCTATGGTAGGTGGTTATACTAAACTGGTACAGGATGTTGTTCCATTTATGATGGTAGATGGCCAGCCTGCAAGTGTCTATGGAATAAATGTGCATGGACTCAGGCGTCAAAAAATACCCTCAGATGTTCGTAATGACCTGAAATATGCGAATACTATCTTATTTCGTTCAAAATTAAATCTTTCTCAGGCAGTAGAGAAGATTAAAACTGAAATAAAACACTCTGAGGAGATTCGGAATATATTGAAATTCCTTGAAACACCTTCCAGACAGGGTATATTAACAAGAATAAGAAAAAGTGAGAATAAGTTTCCTCTGGAGCAGGAGTTTACTGACGGAATGGTTTGAAATTAAATTTACCCCCGGTAAAGAATGAATTCAATATATCTGTAGTAAAAATTAAGTGAGCAGTGAGCAGATTGTTACTCACTGTTCACTCTTCACTTTTAATTATATGGGAAAAAAAATTTTAATTATAGCAGGAGAACATTCAGGAGATTTTTATGGTGCTGCTCTTACAAAAAATTTAAAAAGCCTTGATCCTACACTTGAAATCACAGGTATTGGAAGTGAACGTATGAGAAAAGCTGGAGCAGTATTACTTCATGATAGTTCGGACTGGAGGTTTACTGGAAGCTTCTATTAAAATTCCAAGATTACTCTGGATTTTTAATAATTTAAAAAAATACCTCAGAAAGCATAAACAGGATTTAATTGTATTAATAGATTTTCCAACTTTTAATATGCGTCTGGCCAGATTTGCCAGAAAATCAGGGATGAAAAGTGTTTATTATTTCCCTCCCTCTGCCTGGACAAAGAAAACTGATAGAGCTCTTGAGGTTTCTTCAACTGTTGATAAAGTTATAACGACTTTTTACTATACCAGGGAAATTTATATGAAAGCCGGAAAGGAA
>JAKJGF010000186.1 GCA_022704525.1 Bacillota bacterium
CCGAAGAAGTTTAGAAGCGATCATGATTTATGTAAATATTTACATAATAATGAGTTCGGATAAAAACCTTTTGGTTAACGTTGTTTTTTATGTCAATTTGTATAAATTTACATAATTTTACATAAATATAAATCAACGGATATAATGTCAACTATTTTAAAAACAAAAAATCTAAACAGGATTCTTGAGGAATCAGAAGCACAGAAACATAAATTAAACAGAGCTCTGGGGCCTTTAGATCTTATTGCTCTTGGAGTGGGAGCAATCATCGGGGCAGGTATATTTGCTACTATTGGTTCTGCAACAGCAGGTGGAGCTGCTCATCTAGGTGCAGGACCGGCTATAATGTTATCTTTTGTAATAACTGCTATTTGCTGTGCCTTTACAGCTTTATGTTACGCAGAATTTGCTTCTCTTATACCAATTGCAGGCTCTGCCTACACATATTCTTATGCCACTCTGGGTGAACTTATAGCCTGGATAATAGGATGGGATCTTATTATTGAATATGCAGTGGGAAATATTGCTGTTGCCATTTCCTGGTCTGATTATTTTGTGCAGCTTCTGGAAGGATTGGGTATTCATTTCCCTCTATGGCTAGCCACCAATTATAGAGATGGTCTGCTAAATCCGGAGATTGTATCTCAGGCTCCACATATTGGTAATATTCCTATTATGTTTAATTTGCCGGCAGTTGCAATAGTAACAATTTTAACAATTGTTCTGGTAGTAGGAATTAAAGAATCTGCTTCAATGAATAATGTATTTGTAGGACTTAAAATATTTATCCTTTTATTTTTTATAGTAGTCGGTATAAAATTCATCAGACCGGAAAACTGGAATCCTTTTATGCCAAATGGATGGCAGGGTGTATTTACAGGTGCAGCCCTTATATTTTTTGCATATATAGGTTTTGATGCAGTTTCTACCACAGCTGAAGAAGCTCGTAATCCAAGCAGAGATTTACCTATTGGTATGATAGGTTCACTCATAGTCTGTACAGTAATTTATATATTAATAGCCATGGTACTTACCGGAATGGTTCCTTATGCACAGCTTGGCACAGGTGATCCACTGGCTGAAGCCTTTAGCCTGCGAGGAATGAACTGGGCCGCTGGAATAATCTCTTTCGGAGCAGTTATAGCTATGGCGGCAGTTTTACTGGTCTTTCAGTTGGGACAACCCCGTATATTTTTCTCTATGTCCAGAGATGGTTTATTGCCACGTTTTTTTGCAGGTGTTCATCCAAGATTTAAAACGCCCCATGTCACTACTATACTTACAGGAGTCTTTGTAGCATTTTTTTCAGCTTTTGCAAATATCAATGAAGTTGTGGAACTATGTAATATAGGAACCCTTTTTGCCTTTATTCTGGTCTGTCTCGGTGTTATTATCCTCCGCCATAAAGACCCACAGAGGAAAAGACCTTTTAAATGTCCTGCTGTGCCTTTGATCCCGATACTTGGAACCATTAGCTGTCTTTATTTGATGCTACAGTTACCCCTTTTAACATGGATCAGATTTGTATACTGGCTCTTAATAGGATTACTTATTTATTTTCTTTATGGAGTAAGACATAGTGCTCTTAATGAAGAAAAACTATCTTTTATGGATTCCCTGAGGAAAAATCTGAAATTTCTTGTACCCCTCGTAGTAGTTATTATAGTGGTTACATGGTATATAGGTGTTTTTCTTGGTTCAGCTATGAATGCTTATGAAAAATTAAATCATAAAATAATGGAAGGTCAGGGAAAAGCTGCCATAACAGCTTATATAAGTCCTGAATATAAAGATTATGAAAAAGATCTCGATCTTTACCTTAAATATATAGATAAAAATGATAAAAAGCCACTTTCTTTACTTAAAAAACCTATTCCTGGCCTTGATAAAGCCGAGTTTTTGATGACAATCCCAGAAGAAGGTAAATGTCTGGGAATGACTATGAAACTGACTCCCACTGGATGGAAGATTTTTAAGATCAGTATTGAAGTTCAGGAATAATTTATATACATAGAATTTTTCATTATAGCTAACTTGTTAGTTTCAGTAAACATAACCTTTTATGTTTAAAGCTATCAGCAATCAGCTTAAGAAAAAAAACTGAAAGCTGAGGGCTGAAAGCTGAAAGCTAATAATAAATGGAAAAAAGTTTCCTCTACGAATAATATTCGTGCCCTTACAGAGTTTATTACATCTTCTTATTATATATTTAATGAGTGGTCAAATACAATTCCCGATTTAATGACAAAAGAAAAACTCATAGACAAAAACAATAAAAAAAGACCTTCCTTTAAAAAGTCTGGATATGTCTGGGCCAACTGTTCCTCCTACAGGTTGTCCCTTTAATCCTCGATGTTTTTATTCGGAAAAAATCTGTAGTGAGAAGAAACCCGAGCTTGTATCACTTAAAAATTCTATCTGCCACTCTGTGGTCTGTCATTGTGCAAAAACAAAAATACCAGAGTGGAAATAAAATTATATACTCGAATCTGAATTAAGTGTATAATAGAAAAATATTATAAGAACATGAAGAAGAGGCATCTCTTCTTCTGAATAGGAGGAAGATTAAATGTTTCAGGTAAAAGAAGTAGAAACTTTATTAAATGGAATAATAAGTAAAGTCTTGACACCTGTTCCCAGAGAGAAAAAATTGAATTGTAAAGTAGAAATAAAATATGACGACTTTATGACTATTCTTAATGATGTGGTTCATGCAGGTTTCAAAGTAGGCTATATGGCAGGGAAAAACTTTTTTCAGCTGGAAAAAGGGCTTAATTTAATAATCGAAGAATCTACAACAGAATTGACTGAGGATCTAAATAGAATAAAATATAAAATTACTACAGAATGGTAAAGTGATATAAGCCAGAATTTACGCCAATTTTTATCAAGAGCCTATGAATTCAAAATTCCTGCTATCTGGCTATCAAACATAATGTTTTGCCTGTCCGGTGCTTCGGAGAAAATATATTATGGCGAGACAGGCAAATTCAATTTGTTATCTTATAGGGATTCGCTTTAACCTGAAAGGAGAAAGTTATAACTTAAATAAATGCAAAACTGTATATTCTGTAATAACAGATTTCATTGTAACAGGATCATAGATTTTGCGTAAGAGCCCGGACAGGGACAGGCCTGTGAGATGGATACTAACTTACCTGTTGCGGTACTAAGTAGCTTCAAGGCTGAATTTAATACCCTTGATAGCGAAATGGTATGAATTATTTACTGTTGAATTTTCAACACTTCTATATTTATCTTACTAATTTCTTGGAGTCTGCATAATCTCCTGAAGTAATTCCTCCATAGTCTGATGTCTGTCATAAGGGTCTTTTTCAAGGGACTTAAAAATAATAGTTATAAGCTGTCTTGGAATATTATCTTTCTGGGCCAGTACTGGAGATGGTTTCGAATGCTGGTGGGCTGATATAAGAGCCTGATCAGGACCTACAAATGGAGGGATTCCACAGATCATATGGTACATTAATATGCCAAGGCTGTAGATATCACTTCTATGGTCAACCTTTATTGAAGGATCAAATTCATGTTTACATTGTTCGGGAGAAGCATAGAGATAATGTTTTTCAGTACTTCCTACTATGGTCTGTCTGCTTTTAAGATCAAATTTCTTTGCTCCGCCAAGATCACAGAATTTAACTATATCTCCTGCAAACATAACATTATCCGGGGCAAGATCATGGTATATTATATTTTTACTATGCATATAATGAAGAGCTTCTATTATCTGTGTAATTATATGGAAAAACTCATTTAACTCAAGACCTTCTTTATTTTTCTCAAGAACCATTGAAAGAGTCTTATCAAGAAGTTCTATGGCAAAGAAATTTTCCTTGAAACTACCGGGTATAATCTTTGCTATTCCTGGATGTATAAGTTCTTCCAGAATATTATATTCTTTTTTAAAATTGGAGAGGGCTTCTTCGTCAGATTGAAGATCGGGGTGTAAACGTTTGACTGCCACATAATTTCTTGTAACAAGATCAAAGGCTTTATATACTGTAGCATTTGCACCGTGACCAATTACCTCAAGAAGAGCAAATCTTTCCAGACGCTCTCTTCTGAGATTCTCAAGGAGATTTCCTGCATTTTTAAATGTAGAATCAAAAAGATACATTTTTTCAAGAATCTCTTCTGCTTCTTTAAAATTTTCTCTAAAAAGAAGTTCTTCTGTAAGCCTCATATGTGCATCCATTAATACATCGGGAAATTCCTTTATACTAATATTACTGAGAATATGGTAAGCCTCCAGCAATTTATCAGTTTCTATGAGAGCTATAGCGTACCATCCTTTAAGCTTTCCTTCTCTATAAGGAATTTTATTCTGAAACATTCTATTTAAAAATTCTATTTCTTCTTTAAATAGAGATTTCCCTCTGTAATAATTATGTATATGATCTATCATTTTATTGTCTTCATCATTATGTAAAAATTGATTGGTTTTATTGAAAAAAGCATATAGTATTATATCTATATGTTTTTCATTAAAACTCTTCTCCTCTGCATAAATTCTGGCCAGCCTTATAGCTACATCCAGAAAATCTTTATCCCTTCTGTAAATCTGAAGAAGGTTTTCCCTCACACTCAGAGGATCCTGGCAATTTTCCACTGCCAGTTGATAAAGATTATCTAAATCATCAGGGGCAAAAACTTTTCTATCTTCAGCAGCCTTTTTCTTATCTCCAATTTTTAAGTAAACCTGATATCTTATTTCATAAACTTTTTTATCTCTACATCCAAGTTTAATAGCCTCAGAAAGTATATCTATAAGTTCTATCCATTCTCTTTTAGATGATCTTTCATTCAACATACAGTATTTTGCTTCAGCAACCATAAGGTGAACTTTCCCATCTGCATAAAAGCCTTCCTGAATTGCACTCATAAGACGTAAAATTCCTTTTTTCAAATTGTTAGTTTTTAAATAAAAATTCCCGAGAGTTGCAAGATTTTTACCTGTCGGTTCCAGAGAGGTTATTTTCTCCTGAATTCTTATCATATTGGAAGGATCACTTTTTTTCTTATAAAGTTCAAGAAGAATTTTTAAGTAATCCATATTCTTTCTATCTATTTCACCTGCTTTTTCATAGTGCCTTATAGCTTCTTCTTCATCTTTATAAAGTTCAAGATATATCCTTGCCAGTTTTTCAAGAGTTTCCAAATCATCTCTCCTGATATTTAAAATTCTTTTAAATATATCTCTGGCTTTATCAATTTTTTTCAGTTCCAGATAGCATTCTCCGAGACGAAATAAGGCATCTCTGTGATCAGGCGAAATAGAGATAATTTCTTCATATTTCTGAGCAGCCAGAAGATATTCTTTTTGTAAAAAAAATTCTTCTGCTATATAAAATCTTACCCTGTAATCTCTAGGCACTATTTCTGTATAATGACCCCATACAGAAAGAACTACAAGGTTTTTAGAGAGATTGCCATCTTCCATCTTTTGAATATAGTAATCTGTCATTATTTTAATCGCTTCATCCCATATAAGCCCTTTAGGATTTGTAAATATATGTTCCAGAACAGTAATGGTATCAGCGTGAATTTCATTACATGCCAGATATGCTTTACCCAGAGCTACAAGATTTCCCAGATTTTCAGGATTTTCTCTATATATTACTTTATAGGCCCTGAGAGCTTTTTCACTATTATAACCCATATACTGACATCCTTCTCCAAAGGTTTCCAGTATTTCTTTATCCCGTGGGAAAATATCAAAGGCTTCTTCAATCAATTGCATAGTTTCTTCTGTATATAATTTATTCTCTTTATAGTATTTCACAAGATTTATGAGAATAAAATCCCTTTTTAATTTGAACAAATTCCAGAATTTCGAATCCAAGTATTTCTTCTGAAGAATAATTTTAAAAAGTTCAGGATTTTCTTTTATCATATCTTTTTCTTTATAAAATACACAACAATTTAAAAATAATATTCTTTCTTCATTACTATACTCTTTAAAAAGATCTCTATATATATCTATTCGGCTTTCCTGAGGACAGGCACTTTCAGCATCATAGAAAGCTACAAATTTTATGGCACAGGCTTTTTCTTTTTCATTCAAAACGTTTATCTCAATAGCCTTAAGATATATGTCGGTACTCTTTTCATTCATAGTATTTTTTCTTAGATGATGCCTGGCCAGCATTTCTACAAGAAGAGGATCATAATTTATATTTTTAAAATACTGTTCTTCCAGTAAATTTATAATTGACTCCGGTATAGACTTCTGCTCTAAAAGAAAGATAAGGAGCTTTTTAAAAATTCTCTTCTTTCCCTCTAAAAGGGGTATTGCTTTTAAGAGAACCTCTACTCCCAGAACACTATGCTCTGGAGAATTTATATAAAATTTTGCAAGTTCTTCCAAAATCAAGGTATTATCAGTATCTAATTTATATGCTTTTTCAAAATATTCCCGGGACTGTTCCATATAATCTTCCATATTATATAATCTAGCTATAGTGTAATAAACTACCGGTTCATTTTCTATATTGCCAGCAAATCTGGAAATTAACTTCTGAGCCATATGTTTTTCCTGAAATATCTTATAAGAACTCCTATTCTGAGCTCTGGCCATTTCTTTATAACATATGGCTTCAATATTTTCCTTATCTTCTTTAAGGACATTATTAAAATGAACTATAGCATGTTTATAATTTTTCTGATTGTATTCCGATACACCCAGAAACATTTCACTTATAACCGGAGATAATTTAAAATCTTTTATTACAGATGTTATTTTCTTATATTGTTTTGTTTTAAGAAATAATAATAATAAAATTATTTTTACAGTATTATCATCAGGTTTTAAAGAAAGTGATTTCTGTAACTCCAGTTCAGCTCTATCCCAATTTTCCTGAAGAAACATAATAAGTCCCTTTAAAAAATATTTTTCAGGATGATCATATGAAAAAAGAGGTTCTTTTTTTATAATACCTTCTGCTATTTCAAGGTTATTATTTTTTATATTTAAAAAACAGTAAACCATATAAGGTTCAGCTATAAGAGGAGTTATGTTAAAGGTGTTATTAAAATATTTAGAGACACCCTCAGTATTCCCTTTCTCTGCCTCAATTATTCCCATCCAGAAATTATATGCAGAAAATTTTTTTATCTTTTCACCGAGAACACCTCTTATTATATCCAGACCACTTATGTAATCACCTGCTGCTATAGTAAGATTGCCCTGAAGTAAGTCATATTCACTTTCAGGAGATATGTGATTTTCAGTAAAAGGAAAAAATATATGTTCATATTTTTGAGTCAATTCTTTTATGAAATCCAGTTGTTTATCAGTCAGTTTTTTCTGTACCTCAAGAATTTCTTTATCTATTATCTTAACTTTTTTTTCTATCTCTTTTTTCTTTTCCTTGAGCCTTTTCTTTCTTTTTAATTTTTTCTGTTTAATCATAAAAGCTTCTAATATCTGCAGGGTCTTCAGTAAAACCTTCACTACTGCAAGAGTTACACATGACATAAGACCCGATAAAGGAAGTAGAAAAAATGGAAAAAGACAAAAATAACACACCGGAGCATATATCCAATAGTTTTCAACAGGAAAGATATATAAAGAACCTGTAAATAAAAGGATAAACAAAATCAATGAAATCAAAAATGGAATAAAATATATTTTATTTAATTTTTTAAAATAAAAAAAAGAAGTCATAACTACACCGGCCAGCAAATTTAAAAAGAAAAATAAAAATTTAAGATTACCACTGAGAGGAATTTTTATTAAAATCTGTATTAAAAAATAAACTATACTTATAGCATATAAAACGAATATACCTCTGTATATAAAAGGTGTATTACGTATTATAGACTGAGATAAGGTATCTGATTTAAAATCAGTAGAAATTTTTTTCTGCTCCTCACTCAGTTCTTCAAGTTTAAGTTTACTTTTTTCTGTAAGTTGCTTTTTCTTAGTAACTCTGGAGATTATTTCTTTTGATTTTTCATTAAAAGGATATCCTGAAAAATAACGTCTTAAAGAACCTATAGTCCTTTTCGGTGAAAAAAGCGATATATCATCTAATATATAAATAAAATAACTTTCATCCATTAGTGATTGCTCCAAAATTTTATAACTAATAAGTCGTAATGCGTAATGCGTGACGGGTAAAGAGGTTACTCATCACGCATCACTGCTCTTAAGTTTTAACTATTATAAAGTTCTTTTACAGTTCCTAAATATCCTTCTGTTTTTTATTGCTTTCAAACTTATAATCTCTTATAATTAATTACTATGAAAAAAACAGTTGCTGTTGCCATGAGTGGAGGAGTTGATAGTTCCTATGCCATTATAAAACTAAAAGAAGAAGGCTATAATGTCTTTGGTGTGACTCTGAAACTCTTTGGTGACATACCATATAGCCCGAAAGCCTCATGTTCTATGAAAGCAATAAAGGATGCCAGAAATATCTGCACTTCTCTTGAAGTTCCTCATAGAGTAATTAATGTTGAAAAGGTTTTTCAAGAGAAAGTTGTTGATTATTTTGTAAACTCTTACAAAAAAGGATTTACACCAAATCCCTGTGTAATTTGTAACAGTACAGTAAAATGGGGTTCTCTATCAGAGAAAGTCTTTTCCTATGGTGCAGATTTTTTTGCTACAGGTCATTATGCCAGGGTTTACTATTCTGAAAAGAGAAAAAAACACCTCTTATCATGCGGTCTGGATAAAAGTAAAGATCAATCTTATTATCTCTGGGCCCTCACAGAGGAACAACTGTCAAAAACTCTTTTCCCTCTTGGAGATATGCAAAAAGAAGAAGTAAAAATAAGGGTTAAAAACTATAATCTAAAACTCTCAGAAAAACCTGAAAGTCAGGAAATATGTTTTATACCTGATAATGATTACAGAAATTTTTTAAAAAACAAATTTAAGATAGAACCTGGTAATATAATTAATTCCTCAGGAGAAATCATAGGCCATCATGAAGGCTTCCCTTTCTATACCATAGGTCAGCGAAGAGGACTTGGAATTTCCTTCAGTGAACGTCTCTATGTTAATTCTATTGACCCCATTAAAAATGAAATAAAACTCGGCACTTTTGATGAACTTTACAGGAAGGAGCTATTATTTACAAAAGCTAATTTTATATATATTCCTGAAGAAAATTCCATTCTCAAAGCAAGGATACGATACAGAGGAAAACTACAGCCCTGTAAATTAAAAAATTTAAAAAATGGAAGATTTAGATTAAATTTTGTTGAACCATTATGGGGAGTATGTCCCGGACAATCTGTTGTCATATATGACGATTATAATGTAGTGGGAGGAGGAATTATCATATAATATAAAGAAATATAGGGATAGATATTTTAGAGATATTGTTTTTTACCAGATTTTCAATTATAATAAAGTAAACTAAAAAATTTATAAAGATGCTCTTAGTACCGCTCCAGGTAAAAAAGTATCCAAAAAATTTTAAATATACACACCTGTCCCTGACCGGGCTCTGGAGCAAAAGATATGCCGTCAAAGGAGAAAGTTATAACTTAAATAAATGCAAAACTGTATATTCTGTAATAACAGATTTCATTGTAACAGGATCATAGATTTTGCGTAAGAGCCCGGA
>JAKJGF010000187.1 GCA_022704525.1 Bacillota bacterium
TCACGTCTCACGTATCCAGAGCCTGTATAGTCTTCAGTAATTCTTTACCTTCCTTCTGAAATTCTTTTTCTTCCTTACTGAAGAGGGCTGTAATGGAAAAAGAGGTGAGTTTAGTCAGATTCCCTATAACTATATCCCGTAATTCTACTTCAAGTGCCAGTTCCTGGAGGGAAATCTTTGCTGCATCCCTTACAGATTGTTCCTTATCTTTAAGGGATCTGCAGAGAGGTTCAATTACATCTGATATATGAAGTTTACCTGAAGACCAGCAGGCAGAAGAACGGACCCTTACGTCTTTATCCTGAAGCATTTCTATGATTTTAAGTGTATCGTCGTGGTTTTTTATTCTACCGAGTCCCATAACTGCCCGGCTTCTTACACAGGGGTTATCATGAGAGAGATATTTTAAGAGAATTTCTCTTCCTCCTTCTCCTCCGTATATGGCAAGTATTTCAAGGGACTTTTCGTTGAAGGAGGGAGTTTCTTCTATATATTTTATAAGAGAAGGGATGGCTTCCAGTTTGCCTAAAGCTTCCAGAGCAGCATTCTGCACTGCTCCTGAAGGGTCAGAGAGGAGAGAGATAATTTCAGTGGTTGCTTTTTTTACATTCATAGAACCAAGTATTTCTGCCGAAGCTTTTCTGATAGAATCATTTGAATTTTTCAGGGATTTTATAAGAAGTTCCCTGAGGGTATCACTGTTTGAGGTAATCATTAATTCTGCTGCTTTTTGTTTTATTTGAGGATCTTTTAAGAGATTTATTAATTCTTCAAAGGCTTCCTGTTTGAGGAGTATTTTTACTGCACTGTTTCTGAGTATTCTATCTTCATTTTTAAGAAGTTTTTTTACTGCCTTCAGTGTTTCTTCATTTTTTATTTTTCCCAGAGCTTCTATTATAGAAATTCTTATGACTTCTCTTTTATCTTCCAATGCTTTAAGAAGAGGCGGAATGTGTCTTATTCTGGAAAGGGAAGAGATGATCTTTTCTCTGAGTTTATCACAGGAAGAGGGAAGAGCCATAAGAAGAGGTTCTACTGCTCTTCTCTCTTTTAATTTACCTAAAGCTTCTGCCGCACTTATACACAGTTCTACTTCATCGTCTTTTAGAGCTTTTAATAGAGGGTCTATTACTCGTGGATCTTCTACATTTCCAAGAAAAGCTGCAGCTCTGACTCTTACTTCCGAAGAAATAGTTTTATTTTTCAGAACTCTTATAAGAGGTTCTACTGCTTTTTCTGAACCCAGATAAGCCAGAGCGCTTATTATGTTAAAATCTTCTCTGTCGTTATCTTTAAGGGATTCTATTAATATTTTTTCAGCAAGCTCATTATCATTGAACTCATATAATATCTTTTCAACATCATCTTCATCTTTTAATCTGATTAAAAGAGTCCTTCTTTTTTTAAATTCCTTTACAGTGTCTCCTATGTTTGCATTTTCTTCTTCAAATTGCTCAAGAGCAGAGAGGGCTTCTTCTCTTACTTCTAAAGAAGGATCATTAAGTGCTTCCATGAGAACATTTATAGAGTCACTTGCTGCCAGTTTGCCTATAGCCAGCGCACAGGATGCTCTTACTGCAGGATCTTTATCTTCCAGAAGGAGGCGGTTGAAAACAGGTATGGCTTCAAAAACCTCCATTTCGGCAAGGATAATAGCAATTTTATCACGACCTGCAGCATAATTAGTTTCAAGAGCTTTCATGAGAGAAGGGATTGACTTCGGTGACCGTAAAATACCGAGGGCCTGTATTATTTCTACTCTGGAAGGATCAAATTCATTTAGTCCTTCCAGTTGTTTGCAAAAATCCTCTACAGTATCTGTTTCTTTTTCTTCAGAAAGTAAATCCACCTGTTCTGACAGACTCTCTTCTGTGGAAGTATGATTAATTTTATTCTCCAGATAAAGAGCTCTATCGAAACACTCAACAGATTCATCTAATTTTCCCAGTTCTTTAAGGGCAAGGCCTTTATTAAACCATCCCTTTATCTGGTTATGGCCGCCTGTATCTATGACCTGATTGAAATATAATATAGCTTCTTCTGGTCTGCCTTCTTGAAGGAGAGCAAGACCTTTCTGGTTTAATTCTTTTTCTTTACCGGGCTCCATTGGCATCTCACTTTACAAGTCTCACCTTATTAAGTTTTAAATTATACCACTTCTTTGGAAAGCATTCAAGAAGATTCCGTGGTATTATAATAAATAATTTTTTTAAATTATCATCTCATCTCTTAAAACTTCTTTAACCTCCTGGCAGGCATACCTTTGGATGTTATATTTGTAGGAGAAGCTTTTTTTCTGAGAGTGAATTTTTTCTTTCCATCTGTTGCAACTTCTTCCTGTTCTTCCTGTTCTTTCTGATACTGTTGTGTTATTACAGGAGGTTTTTCCGGTATTTGCCTTGAGGCAAATTTCGCTTTTAACATAAGTCTTTTTGACCCCGAATCAGAAGAAGATTGTTCTGCAAAATCAGAACTGATTTCCAGTTCTCCTGACGGCTTTTTAGATGATGGATAGGTCAGTTCTCTGGAAGGACTTTTGGGAGGTGCATATGTTCGTGAGGGTGGAGGTTCAGAAGTTGGTTCCGGTATAGAAGGTATAACTCTCGGTGTTTCCGCCGGAGTTTCATCAAAAAAATTTTTCTCTTCCCGGGCTGAGGTATCGGCAAAATCAATTTCCACACCTTCGAAACTGATAATTTTAAGCTCTTCTTCATTCCCTTCTGCATATTCTTCCGGTGGAGGTTCTTCTTCTTCCGGTGGAGGTTCTTCATATGATTTATCTTCAAATGTTAATTCTCCGCCGGATAAGTCGAAACTGATAATTTTAAGTTCTTCCTCATCAGAGGGTACTTCCTGAGGAGGCTCTTCTAAAGGCACTTGTTCTTCTTCAAATTCCAGTGGAGGACCTTCTTCTTCAAATTCCAGTGGAGGACCTTTTTCTTCAAATTCTACCTGTTGAATTGTTATTTCGGAAGGTTTCTCTTTGTAAGAAGGAATCTGAAATTCCGCTGTTTCAAAGCCTCTTCTTGCCTGGAGAGGTTCTATTTTACTGAAAGCTTTTTTCTCTGGTAGAGTTTCTTCATCTTTTTTGGTGATCTGCCTGGTCATTCTATCAAGGAAGTCCTCTACTTTTTTACTGTCCTGTGTTTCTTTTACATCTTGAATTGGAGCTGATCTTTGTCCAAGGATATGGACAGCTTCATCTGTTTTGTTCTGAAGAAGGAGAACTTCAGACAGTTTGCATCTTAAGAGATTATCTTCCTGACTCTGTTCCCATGCCTTTTTATATGTATTTTCTGCCATGTCATATTTTTTGAGCCACCTGTAAAGGTCTCCCAGAGCATATATGTAGTTTATATACGAAGGTTCCATATGGGAAGCTTTCTGGTAATATTCCAGAGCTTCTTCATATTTTTTGCCCTGTTGATATACCTTTCCTATGGAGTAATATGTTTCATGGTCGGGTTCCAGTTCTATTACTTTAGTAAGAACAGAAAGAGCATTTTCAGTATCTCCTGTCTCCATATAAGTCCTGCCCAGTCCTTTTAATATTGAGGGATTATCAGGAGAAGTTTCCAGAGCTGTTTTGTATTTATTTAAAGCCAGTTCAGGTTCACCAAGGGCGCCCAGGGCACTGGCAAGACCGGCCATGGCTTCAGATGAATCGGGTGTTCTTTCCAGAAGTTCTTCAAAAAGTTTCATTGCTTTTCCGTGTTCTTTCATCTCAAGATAGATATTTCCCATAGTAACAAGAAAATTTATATTTGAAAAACCAGCTTCAATGGCTTTTTCAAAGGAATTTACTACCTCATTATATTTACCTGTGGTAAAATAGGCCAGCCCCAGACCTGCATAAGAGGTGGGAAAATCCGGATTGCATTCCTGGGCAGTATAGAAATTCTCCAGGGCCTCTTCTAAATTACCTTCTTTTAAATTTAATATCCCTATATTACTATGAGTTATTGCTTCAGTAGCATTACATTCCATAGCTCTGTGAAAATAATCCATAGCTTCTTTATTTTTATTGGAAATTGACGATATGACACCGAAAGCTATATATACAGATGAAAGGTTTGGATCTACCTGATTTACACTCTGTAAAATTTCCACAGCCTTTTCCAGTTCCCTTTGATCTATATATACATTGGCTATATTGGTATTCAATATAAGATCATTGGGGTCTATCTTTGCAGATTCGGAATAATAGTCAATGGCTCTATCATAATCTTGAATCAGCGCATAAATAGTGCCGATCCCTGTATAGGCTGAAATTAATTGAGAATCCATAGATATGGCATGTTCGTAATAGTCTATGGCTTTCTGGTAATCCCTGATTTCCATATATATATTCCCGAGGCCACAGTAAGCAGCAGAGAAATTATTATCCAGTGTAATAGCCGATTCATAACAGGTAATTGCTTTTTCTATTTCTTTGAGCTCAAGATAGGTGTTACCAAGTCCATAGTGAAAGAGAGGATCTCCATTATCCAGTTCAATAGCTTTATAGTAATTGGAAAAAGCCTGTTCATATTCATTTAGATGCCAGTACACATTTGCAATACCTGAGTATGCAGTAGCAAGATTCGGATCTTCCTGTATGGCCTGCTGATAATAGGTGAGAGATTTTTCATACTCTTTTAATTCAAAATAGATATTTCCTATACTGTAGTAGGAAAGGGATATACAGCTTTCTTCCTGTATGGCTTTTTCATAGCTGGAAAGAGCTTTTTCATATTCTCCCAGTCGATACTGGGCATTCCCTATTTCATAGAAATGGCTCATTATATTTTCCGGTAATTCTAATATTCGTTGATAATTTTCTACGGATTTTTCGTATTTTTTTGAAAGGAGGGCTTCCAAATTCTTTGGGAGTTTATAAGTTTGTACAGTTGAAGATAATTCTTCTATTATTGGATGAGGTGCTATTACTTTTTCTGGAAGTGATATCTTTACTTCTTTTTCTTTTAACTGTGTTTCAGGGATGATCTTTTCTTTAATTGATGGTGTCGATACTTTATCCTGTTTTTCTTCATCATCAAGGGGAATAACCAGATCCTGATAGAAAGAAGCCAGTTTCGCATCCAGTTCAATAGCTGTATCATAACATTCGAGAGATTTATCATATTCCTGGAGATTTGAATATATACCTCCCAGAGCATAGTGGGAAGGAGCAAAGTTCGGATCACAATCTATGGCTTTTTGATAGCAGTCTTTTGCTTTTTCATACTCTCCTGTGCCAGAATAGAGATTTCCCATAGTAAAGTGGAAAAGAGCATTTTTCGGATCTAATTCAATGGCTTTCTGAAAACTCTGGAGGCCATTTTGAAAATCCCCTTTTTCTATATAGACACTTCCAATACTATGATAAATAAGAGGATCATTTTGATCCAGCTGAAGAGCTTTATTAAAATATTCAATAGCTTTATCATAATCTCTTTTTTTTGCATAGGTTGTGGCTATTCCGTAATAAGGACTGACAAAGTCCGGAGCCAGTCTTATGGCATCACTGAAATATTTAATAGCTTCATTATACTTTTTAAGAGTTGCATATATACTGCCTGTACTATAAATTGCCTGAAGGAGATTTGGTTCCAGAGCAAGTGCTTTCTGGTAACATTCCAGGGCCTTCTCATTTTTCTGTGCTTTTGAATAGGCAATGCCCAGATTGTAGTAAAAAGCCCCGTTATCAGGATTTAATTTTATTGCTTTTTCATTACTGGCTATAGCTTTTTCATATTCTCCTGTGGCACAGTAACTTATGGCAAGATTATAATGGAGAGTTGGTATATGAGGTTCCAGTTCGATAGCTTTTTCATAATGGGTAATAGCTTTATTATAATTTCCCATTCTCGTGTACATAGTGCCCAGACTGTCATAGGGAGCAGCAAGATTCGGTTCCAGTTCAATAACCTTTATAAGGTATTCTTCTGCTTTTTTATAATCTCCTGTGTCGCAATAAACATGGGCAATTTTGTACATTGGAAGCAGTGCATCAGGGGCAAGTTCTATAGCTTTATTGTAAGAGCTTAAAGATTGATTTATATTCTGGAGTACTGTATATATATCTCCCATGAGAACATAGGCTTCAGGGTCATTTTTTACCTTATTTATGTAGTTATTTATATTTTCTACTGCTTTATCATTCATTCCTTCCTCAAAACAGAGTTTTGCCATAAGCTTGTAAAGAGGAAGGAAGTGGAAATATTTTTCTACACCTTTCCTGGCAACTCTCATGGCTTCTTCATATTGTCCTTCATATTGCAGGAGTATACTCAATTCATAATATGCTTTCCCCAGGATTTTAAAGATTTTTTCAGAAGAAATATTCTTTCTTAGACCGTTCTCAAGAAATTCTATAGCAGCTCTGGGATCATTTAATTGGATATGGCATTCACCTTTCAGGTAATATATCTCCGGTGCCTCCATACCTGAACTGATAGCTTTGTCAAAATAATCAAGTGAATTCTGGAAGTCTTTATGCCTGAGATAATATAGACCCATCCTGAAGAGGGCATCACTGTTCTGAGAGTCTGCTTCAATGGCTTTTTTGAAAAAGTCAGATGCTCTTTCTATATCGCCTTTTTCCCAGAAATGTATACCTTCTTTAAGGATTTCCTCACTTTTATTCGATTTACCAGCGATAGAGCCAAACATGTGTTATCACCTTCCAATATTTTAAGGGTGAGACGTGAGAGGTGAGAGGTGAGAGGTGAGAGGTGTTTAATACATTATTCCTCACTTTTCACTTCTCCTTTCTCACATCTTTAATTCTATATGATAGAATCTTTTCCTTCCTCCATTGTAACCTTCTATTCTTTTTTGTATAATTAATTTTGGAAATAGAATTGTTTGAAAAATTTTAATTTTTAAAAGGTGCCCCATGAAAGAAAAGGATATTAATCGTCTCACGTCTCACGTCTCACGTCTCACGTCTTACGAATTGACAGAAGAAATTCTTTCAGAAACTCATAGACGTATTTTTAAAGGAAGAGACCTGAAGGAAGGGAGAAAAGTAGTTATAACTGTGCCTTTGAATCTTACCGGTGAAGACCTGTCACAATATAGTGATTATATAGAATCTTTGAAGAAATTGAAACATAAGTGTATAGTTCCGGTTCTCTCTATGGAAAAGTATGAAGATACTTATTTTTTTGTAAGAGATTATATTCCCGGAAAGACTCTTAGAGAAAGACTCTTTAAGAAGAAGAATTTTTCTGTAGATATGGCTGTGGAAATAGCTATTTATATAGGTGAGATAATTAATTATGCTCATTCTCATGCCATGGTGGTTCATGGTGATTTAAGGCCTGAAAATATTATATTCTCCGGAGAAGGTAATGAAATAAAAATAGTGGATTTCGGGATGAATTTTTTTACTGGAGTTCCTCCTGAAGTGGCAGGTTATTATCCTTCTGAAGCTTTTGAAGGAGAAAGAGGAACAAATGTGGACAGGTGGTCTTTTGGGGTTATATTATATGAAATGCTTACCGGTAATAAGACTTTTCATGGTAATATTGATAAAACTATACCCTCTGAGCTGTCGTATATATTACAGAAAACTCTCAATACAAAGGTTTCCAGAAGATATAGGGATATTTCTGAGATATTAAATGATTTAAAGACTTTTACAAGAAAAGGGAGGATTTCTTTCGATACTGCTTCTGAAGTGGAAACTCTCATAAGAGCCAGATATGTATTGATTTATATAGTAACTTATGAAGAAGAACGGGTAATAAGAAAAATGCAGAATTTTTCTCTTTCGGAAAGAAAATTTTATTACTGGACACTATCGAGAGGCCTTTTATCTTCAGAAGGGGAAAATATGGCCGGTACCTCAAAACCGGTAGATATTCTTACTTTTATAGATAACTACAAAAAAGATGGGAAAAGTATCTTTTTTCTTATGGATTTTCATCCTTTCTTAAAGGATCCCACCATTCAGTCTCAGATAAAAAACCTCGCAATAAAACTCAGAGAAACTTCTAATAATATAATATTTATTTCCCCTCTTTTAGCATTACCTGTAGAACTGGAGAAAATTATAAGAGTTTTAGATTATCCTCTGCCAGATACTGAAGAAATTGAGGAACTTTTACAAAGACTTTTTTCTTTACGACTCTCAGGAGAAATTCCTTATAGAGATATTTTTATTGATGCCTGCCGGGGACTTACTTTAAGAGAAACTGAACGAGTAATGGAAAGAATATTTAGTCTGCAAAATAAACCCGATGGTTCGTCTATTAAAGAGATATTAGAGGAAAAAAGACAGATTATAAGGAAAACCTCCTTGCTGGAATTTTATTTGCCTGAAGAGAATTTTGAACATATTGGAGGACTCCTGAAACTTAAGAACTGGCTTAAAAAGAGAGGTAAAGCTTTCACTTCTATAAGGGAAGGCTTTTCTCTGGATAACCCCAGGGGAGTTCTTCTCCTGGGTGTTCCGGGATGTGGTAAAAGTCTTGTAGCGAAAGCGCTTTCAGGGGAATGGAAGAGACCTCTTCTTAAACTGGATACAGGTAGACTTTTCAGTCCTCTTATGGGTTCTTCTGAAGAAAATCTCCGTAAAGCAATAAATACAACGGAAGCTATGGCCCCGGCAATTTTATGGCTTGATAATATAGACAGAGGATTCTGTGGTGTTCAGAAATCTACAGATTCCGGTGTAAGTGCAAGGATTTTTGGTTCATTTATAAACTGGTTACAGGAAAAATCCTCTCTGGTTTTTGTAATTGCCACAGCAGGCAATATATTTGATCTGCCCCCGGAGTTTCTTCGAAAAGGGCGATTTGATGAAATATTTTTTATTGATCTTCCTCAATATGAAGAAAGAAGGAAGATTTTTGAGATTTATACAGATAAATGGCCACTCTCCGGACATGATCTGGATTTACTGGGCCGTAATAGTAACGGTTTCAGCGGTTTTGAGATAAAAAAATCTATTATTTCGGCCCTTTATGATTCTTATGAAAGGGAAGAAGAATTGTCTTCTAGAATTATACTGGAGAATATGAAAACTGTAGTGCCTCTTTCTGATTTCCTGAAAGGTCACATAAGTTTTATGCGAGAGTGGGCAGAAAGGAATGGGAGATCTGCGAGTTAGGAGGTGAAAAATGTCACATTTTACAACGGTTAAAACTAAAATCTCTGACAGAGAATGCCTGAAAAGGGCTATTAAAGACCTTGGATATGACTATGATGAAAATAAAACTGAAATAAGAGGTTATCAGGATAGAAAGATTAAAGTTGATATACTGGTAAAAACAGGAGGAACCTATGAGATCGGTATGGTACGCAGTGGAGATGTCTATTCTATTGTGGCTGACTGGTGGGGAGTGAAAGAAGCATCAAAAATAGATGAAAAAACTTTTATTCCGAAACTAACTCAGAAATATGCCTATCATAAAACCAGAGAAGTACTTGCAGAAAAGGGTTTTGTTCTATCAGACGAAAAGGTGAATGAAAATAACGAAATTATTCTTACTGTAAGGCAGTGGTAGGAGGAGGAATTATGAAAGAGATGAAGGTAAAGATTCTTCCCACAGGGGAAGTGAAAATAATGGAAATAAAAGGAATAGAAGGAA
>JAKJGF010000188.1 GCA_022704525.1 Bacillota bacterium
TCTCCTATGGCTACGCCGCTGCAACCTGATATATCTCCAACTTCTATACGCCAGGGTCTCTCACTATATTCCTCCTGCAAATATAATTAAATTAATATTCTTAAAATATTCTTAAAATAAGAATAACAAAAATAGGGATCTATTTCAACAAATAAATGTTAAAATTAACTTTTGGAAGTATTTTCTTTAAACTCTTTCTGTCTATAACAACTAAGAATAACTTTATATAATCTTAGAGGATTTTCACCAATAATTTCGAAAAGATCTGTAACAATTTTATTTTTTGAAAGGAGTATATATATTAATGTCCGGAGAAGATTTTATTTTTAAAGAAAAACTGCACTCTATTGACCCGGAAGTAAATTTCCTGGTAGATCTCAAAGGTGCAAAACAGGAGTGTAAAATCATTATGATCGCTTCTGAAAGCCTCTGCCCGAAATCTGTAAGAGAAACACTTTCATCAAGTTTCACCAATATCTATGCCGAGGGTTATCTATCACTTCGTATGACTGCCGAAGAAAAAAAAGAACTCATAAAATTCAAAAGGCAGATACCTATCTATCAGAGATATGCCGGCAAACACTATCATAAGGGTTGTGATTATATGGATTCTGTGGAAGCCCTTGCATGTCTTCGCCTTTCAAAACTCTTTGAAACAAAAGAATTCAGCGCAGATAAGATATATTCAAATGTCCAGTCGCTCTCGGGTGTTGCGGCAAATAATGCTGTTTATACTGCTTTCCTTAGTCCCGGCGATGTAATTATGAGTATGGATTTAAGTCACGAAGGACATCTCACACATAGAAGTCCTGTGAAAAGATCAGGAAAAACATATAAGGTAGTTCACTATGGTGCAGATATAAAAACAGGAAAAATAAATTTTGACAAATTAGAAAAACTTGCTCTGGAAAACAGACCAAAGATTATAATAGCAGGATACAGAACCTATCCCTGGGATATAGACTGGATAAAATTTAAAGACCTTGCAAAAAAAGTTGGGGCCCTTCTTCTTGCAGATATTGCGTATATTGCAGGGCCTGTAGTAGCAGGTCTCTGTAATAATCCCATAGGAGTGGCAGATATTATAAGCTTCACTACCCATAAAACCCTCTGCGGTCCCCGTGGTGCAGTTATACTATGTACGGACAGGGAAATAGCCAAAAAGATTAATTATGCCATATTCTCCGGCGAGCAAGGAGGACCTCATATAAATAATGTAGCAGCAAAGGCCGTGGCCTTTAAACTTGCCGGAACAGACCAATTTAAAGCACTTCAAAAGAAAATAATAGAAAACACCCAGAGTCTGGCAGAAGCTTTTAAGGAACTTGGCTTTACGCTTGCCTATGGCGGTACCAATACTCATATGGTTTTAATCGATCTTAAAACTATACAAAATAAGTCAAAATATAAACTTGACGGGGAAATAGCTACCCGTTTACTGGATCTCTGTGGAATCGTATGTAATAAAAATACCATAGCAGGTGATGAGAAAGAGGCAAGACCTTCTGCCATAAGATTTGGCACCACCTGGGTTAGCCAGAGAGGAATGGGTAAAAATGAAATGCTTCGTATAGCAGAGATAGTAAATAAAATTCTTACCGGTATTATACCTTACAGATATCCCGGACATGGAGGTTCTGTGGGAAGAGGAAAAATCCTGCAGTTGCTTATGGATAATGTAAAATTAGAAGTAGATAGCCTTACAGGAGAACTGTTCGGTGAAGGGATTACAGAAAGAAAACTATATTCCTATTCAGACCTTCCCTCTGAATCTGATAAAGAATCACCTCTTCTGGAAATCCATCAGAAAAACGGTGCTACTATTAAAGAATATAACGGATACAGATTGCCTTCTCTTTACAACTCTCTAGAAGACGAATTAAAAATAGCAGAGGAAGATTCCTTAATATTTGATTTAAGCCATATGGGAATCATTGAAATTCTGGGTGAAAGGGCACAAGCATTTCTTCAGGAGATTACAACAAATAATATTTATACCCTTAAATGTGGACAGAGCAGGAGATCTTACCTCTTTGATCATAATTATCGTCTTGTAGATGATGTAATTATAATGAGAAGAGATAACACAAAGAAGAACAGCTTCCTCATATTGAGCAATAGCCCCAATCATTTCAGTGTAACAAGATATTTCTGCTCTTTATCTAACGAGTATACACTCTTTGACAGAGAAGAATTATTTGCCAAAATAGAAGGCCCCTGTGTAATAAATGATTACAGACAATCTATGACTGTCTTTGCCCTTCTTGGAAAAAAATCGCCGGAAATAATCAAAAAGCTTCTCTCCACTCTTGAAGAACTGCAGGAGGGATATTTCATAGAGAAAGAACTTGAAGGAATTCCCATCTTCCTTTCCCGCTCCAGTTATGGTGATTATACTGAATACCAGTTAATAATGCCCCGTAAAAAAGCATCTGCCATCTGGAATCGTCTTATATCTTACGGAGTAAAACCAGGTGGAACAGATACAAAGAATAAACTGAGAGAAAAAGGGAAACTACCCATTTATGTAAATGGAGACAGACCGACAGCTATAGAAGTTTATGAAGCAAATCCCGGTTATTTCAATCTTAACAAGCCGTATTTTATAGGTCAGTCATCCATAATAAAGCATCTCGGAGAAAAGGTAAAGTCGGATAAAACAGAATTTAAATTCGAAGAACAAAAGGTTCCTTTAAAAAGGACTCCTCTTTTTGAAGAACATCAGAAACTGGCTTCTAAAACATCTATAGTTCCCTTTGCAGGTTGGGAAATGCCGGTGAAATATAGCGGCATTAAAGAAGAACACATGGCAGTACGACAGACCGCAGGACTCTTTGATGTATCCCATATGGGAATATTTGATTTTCAGGGTGAAGATGCCTGTCGTTTCATAGATCTTATAAGTGCCAATTATATACCTGGAGTCCGGAAAGGACAGATAGTTTATTCCTATCTCCTTGACGTCGATGGAGTGCCCATAGACGATATACTCGTCTATGGTATAGATCCTTATGGTCATTATATGATGGTAGTAAATGCAGCAAATGCCGATAAAACCTGGGAATGGATTAATGCTGTAAAAGAAAAAAAAGTAATTATAGACAGAAATAATCCCCTCTGTGAGGTGGATGTAGATGTAGAAATAAGAAATCTGAAAGATCCTTCAAGTGGTAAAGACAGAAGGGTCGATATGGCCCTTCAGGGGCCAAAATCCCTTGATATACTAAAAAGTGTTATAGATAACAGGGATTTAATATGGAAGCTTGAGAACCTGAAAAAATTCTATTTTATAAGGGGAGAAATCTGTGGAATGGATGTCATCATATCCAGAACAGGCTATACAGGAGAAGAAGTGGGTTTTGAGATGTATGTCCATCCTGATAATATAGTTAAACTCTGGAACCTTCTCCTTGAACGTGGTAAAGCCTTCGGACTGAAACCGGCTGCTCTGGGTGCAAGAGATTCAACAAGAACAGAAGCAGGTCTTCCTTTATATGGTCATGAACTGGCAGGAAAATTCTCCCTCACACCATTGGAGGCAGGATATGGTTCCTTTGTAAAATTCCATAAACCCTTTTTTGTGGGACGAAGTTCTTCTATAAAAAAAGAAGAAACAAAAACTATGGAAATAGTTCGTTTCAGAATGATTGCCAGAGGTATAAGAATGGTAAAGCCCGGTAACCCTGTAGTATCAATAAGGGGTGAATATATAGGTGAAGTTACAAGTTGTGCTCTGGGAACCGATGATCATCAGATAGGACTGGCCTGTATAAACAGAAAATTTGCAAAAGAAGGAGAACAAATTGGCATTTTTATACTTCCGCCAAAAGTTAATGAAAAACAGAAAGATAAGCTTAAAGAAGGAGATAAAGTTATTCTCCATGAGACAGGAGAAATTGTAAGTAGATTTTATGTTGTCGATAAGTGTAAGGCAGAAACGGCAGAGTAAGAAAAGTGAAAGGTGAGAGGTGAGCAGTACTTATTTACTTACACACCAAACATTATCTATCATGTCTCTCACTTCACGTTTTATCTCTCACCTCTCACTATGGTTAACTATGAGCTGTCTTTTCTGTAAATAAGTGTATAACCAGGACAATAGATATTTTATCTTCCTTTTCATATTATGGGTGGAAGAAGCTTCTAAAGGTATTACCAGATTTTCCATGGTGCCTTACCTGATTGCCATAAATTTTCCAGATAATTTTTATCTCTCAAGGTATCCATAGGATACCAGAAATCTCTGTGAAAATAAGCAGAAATCTGTCCTTCCCGGGCAAGTTTTTCTAAAGGTTCCTTCTCCCAGAGTATATGATCACCTTCAATATAATCGATTACCCGGGGAGAAAGGACAAAAAAACCACCGTTAATCCAGCCACTATCACCTTCAGGTTTTTCTTTAAAACTCTTGACTTTATATCCATCCAGATTAAGTGCGCCAAAACGTCCGGGAGGTTGAACTGCTGTCACAGTAGCAAGGGTTCTCTGTTCTTTATGAAAAGTAATTAAACTTTTAATATCTATATTTCCCACACCATCTCCATAGGTAAGACAAAAATCCTCAGTATTTAAATAGGATTTTATACGTTTAATACGGCCTCCTGTTAGAGTACCTTCACCTGTATCCACAAGAGTTATCTTCCAGGGTTCGGCATAATTATGATGAACTTCCATCTTATTTTGACTCATGTCAAAAGTAATATCAGACATATGAAGAAAATAATTAGCAAAATATTCTTTAATCATATAACCTTTGTAACCGAGACATATAATAAATTCATTAAAGCCGCAGGCGGAATAAATTTTTAAAATATGCCATAGAATTGGTTTCCCTCCTATTTCCACCATGGGTTTCGGTCTTACAGAAGACTCTTCACTGATACGTGTTCCCATACCACCGGCAAGGATTACTGTTTTCATTGAATTTAAACTCCTTATAATAAAATTTAATAGTTAAATTTTACCACAAAATATTGTGAAAAAATCATTTTTCTTATAAAATAATTACAGAGGGGTGACAGATGTGAATCAAGATAAGAAAAATCAGTGGTTAACAGGACCGAAACCTCAGAAACAGGGTGGCGGGGGATGGCGTGAAACTGAAGAGATGATGAGAAGGCAAATGATGAAACGTTCTGCAGGCATTTCAGACTCTGTCATAGATTCTAATGAAATAATAGGGAAACAGACTCCTCTGTTAAATTCACTACCATGTCCTTTAGGCAGAAAAATAAACCGTTCTCCTGTAATTGATAATGACATACCGAAGGTTCAATCTCCTCTTACGGGGATAAAAAACCCTGTCTTACCTGAAAAAGAAACATTCTCACGTGAGGTACAGGGTATAGAAGAGAAAGAAAGAAAAAAACCGACAGAGATAGAAAAAATACAAGATATAAAACCCGTTAAACAGGTGGCACCACCTTTTAAAATTTTATCATACGACAGAGATGGCACTGAAGAAAGTTTCCGTCAGTTAAAGATGCTTGAAAAAATAAAATATATGGTATCTGAAGAGGAAGAAGAGACTTCTTTTGAATATTACGAAGGGAAAATAATGGAACCTGAAGAAGAGGAAAAACCTGTAGAAACAGTACAGAAAGAAATCTATGTACCCACAAATCCGGTAAGATCATATCTGGAAAAAATGATAGTCTATTCACCATCTCCAAGGTTGACAGATTTTCTCTTCAAAGAACTGGAACTCTTAGGAGAAGTACTGGTGAGTGAATGTCAGAAATTTGGTATTGGTCTTTTAATATTCGAACATTACCGTAACCTTACAGAAATCCAGATAAATAATCAATATCCCTTCCCTTCCGGCACAAAGGTAAGAGACGGAAGAGGATGGGAATATGTGAGAGGTGCCTACAATCCTCAACACAGAATGATGTTTATGGCAGAAGAACTGATAACAGGTGTCCCCGGAGGAGTGGCGACACATGAATTTGCCCATGCCTATGATCATGCCTGGATGGTTAATAATGAAATGAAATTTGGATTTTCCGTATTCCTCTGGAATAAATTCTATGAGGAAGGAGAATTCGTAACTGAATATGCATCAACTCAGCCAAAAGAATATTTTGCTGTTTCCCTTGAGTGGTATTTTCATCCAGAAAAAAGTGCTTTGTTAAAGAAAAATGATCCCAGGATGTACGGGTTTATTACAAATCTTATAAAAGGTGTTCATAAAAAGCCGGCAAAGGGTTTATCTGATTAGGACAGTTATTCTGAGATCATTCTTTAACTTCATTTTACTATTTAATTATTAAAATTTTTACCATAGGAAGGACAAAAACGGCTAGAGTGTTTCTAATAAAAAAATTCCGTAAATCGGAATAATTTTTTGAGAAACACTCTAATCTGAGAGAGTGGCAAAAAGTTTACAAAAAGGTTTTAAATTAGTATTAGCTTTCAGCTATCAGCCCTCAGCTTTCAACTTTATTTCTTGAGCTGATTGCTGGTAGCTGACTGCTGATAGCTTTAAATATAATAAGTTTATTTTTACTGAAATTACTAATTTGACAATAATGAAAATTCCTATACAATTAGATTTAATCTCTTTGTTCTTATCTTCCTTCCAGTCTTTTAAGTCTCAGATTAATTTCTTCTACCAGTCTTTCCAGATTATTCAGTCTTTCTTCCACTGTAAGATCTTTTATAAGTTCTCCTTTTTTCTTCTCCCCCTGTAAAGGTTTTTCATCTTTCAGATCTTCATAATTTAATATAGCCTCTGCAAGTAAACTCAGATTACTTATTAAATTACCTAACTTTTCCTCTGAGATTGTCTCGCTTCTGGTTATATTTTTAATAATAGTCAGACCAGTATTATCCAGGGTAAAGGCCTTTACCGGTTCAAAACTTCTTATTAAATTCCTTACTTTATTATAGGAAAGAAACTTTATTACTTTATCTTCAGGGTCACCTTTTATAATAAACTGTGAATCAAAATCCTCCACACCTATAACAATATCCTGAAAACCATCGAACTTTTTTTTAAAAGAGCTCAGCTTTCCCTCTGCAGTAAGGATTATTTTGAAATCACTATCTATCAGTATATTAAATGAAACCTCTGTTTTTGCAGGTGTTATTATTATCTCTTTATCCCCGTACATACCCTGGAGTTGAGGGAAATTTCCTTCTGTTCTAAGGGAATATTTAAGTATTATTTCAATCTCATCATAACTGAACCTTCTACTCTTTAAACTATCTACAATGCGCCTTTCGGAAAATTTACTATTTTTTAATGGTATCAAATCCATTAATTTATTCCGAATAATTTTACCTTCTAAATTTTCTATAGTTTCATCTGTAATCTCATACCAGGCCAGTTTAATATCTCCTGAAAAATCATCTCTAATACTATCAAAAACGTCATTCCACTGTTCTGCTGTAATCATTAAATAATCCTCCTTTATAAATTACATTTTAATTTTTAATAACTTCGAGACACAGCTTTTTAAGTCCTTTTTTAATTTGAAAAAGTCTTCATTTTTTGATAAAAAGAGGAGGAGAAAATCAGAGAAGGGTATTCCAGTCAATAAAATCAGTCATAGCAACCGGAAGATAAAAAGTGAGCAGAAAGGAAATCATTCCTCTCTGCTCACTGCTTACAGTTCACTGTTCACTTCTTAATATGTTCTGCTACTGTATTTAAAAGCAATTCCGGTTTTATCGGTTTCTCAAGGACTGCCTTTACGGGAAGGAAGTCAGCATCAGGTTCAAAACCGAAAGGAAGATTCATTTCATGTCTTATGCCTGTTATGAGAATAATGGGAATATCTTTTGTTTTTTCATCTTTCTTAAGACTTCTCGCCACATCAAAGCCTTCCGTTTTACGTGTCATCATGACATCAAGGAGAATTAAATCGGGAGTATCAGTTTTCGCTTTTTCACAACCTTCTTCTCCATCGGGAGCATTGTTTATTTCATACCCCTTTGCTTCCAGTAAATTTGTCATAGCATCTACCAAATCCAGGTCATCATCAATAATAAGAATTTTATTCATCATTTTTTCACTCCTTTTTATCAGCACTTCAGCACTTCAGCAGTTTAGCTGACATGCTAAAAACTTATTTTACTTTATTTTCTATAACTTTTCAATATCTTAAGTACACTCTTTGGAGTCACATTACCATATATCTTATCATCTACCATAACAACAGGAGCCAGACCACAGGCGCCGAGGCATCTGGCCTCCTGAAATGTAAACAATCTGTCTTTACTTGTACCTCCTACATTTATTTGCAGATCTTCTTTTATTGCATTCAATATTTTATCTGCTCCTTTAATATAACAGGCAGTTCCAAGGCATACTGAAACTAAATGTTTACCTCTTGGCTTGAGTGTAAAATAATGGTAAAATGTTGCCACACCCCAGATATGAGATGTTGGAATATTCATTGTCAGAGCAATCTCATCCATTACAGATCTATCTAAATATCCGTATAATTCCTGTGCCTTATGAAGTATAGCTATAAGATAAGAACCAGGATGTTCTTTACTTTTCAATTCTTCCATAAAGGTTCTTAATTTAATCATTTTGTCATCCTTTAAATCAATTTTTGTATCTATCATGTTATCCTCTCCTATTGTAGCTATCAGCATTTCAGCTTTTCAGCATTTCATTACTGCTGACCAGCTGACTGGCTGATCAGCTTATTAATATTTTGCTTTAATATCACTAGAAATTATACCCTTTGGTTCATGGAGCTTATAATGGGTATGTAAGAGTTCATGAGACAGGGGGCTCAGGGGTCTTCCCAGAAATTCTCTATATAACCTCTGTATATCAGGATTGGCATGACTTCTTCTAAAGGTTCTCTGTCTGTCAATACTATACAAAGATTCAGCTCTTTTCTTAAGCAATTCTTCATCAAGTGGCATTGAGTTTGAACCTGCATAGGGTTGTCCACCGCCTCCAATACATCCTCCAGGGCAACCCATTATTTCTATAAAATGATATCTATCTGGATCTTTTCTTACTATATCAAGAATGGTACTGGCATTACCCAGGCCATGAGCTACGGCAACTCTTATTTCCTTACCATCCATAACAATTTTGCCTTCTTTTATACTCTGAAATCCTCTCAGACTTTCTAATTCTATATCAATAAGTGTTTCAGCAGTATAGAGTTCGTAGGCAGTTCTCAGAGCTGCTTCCATAACTCCTCCTGAGACACCAAAAAGTGTTCCTGCTCCTGAAGATAAACCAAGAGGTCTATCAAAATTCTCCCCTTTAATATTAACGAAATCTATACCGGAGGATTTTATCATCCAGGCAATTTCTCTTGTAGTTACAACATAATCTGTAGCTTTCATGCCCCTTACCATAAGCTCGGGCCTTTCTGCTTCGTATTTTTTTGCTGTACAGCACATAACGGCAACAGATCTGATATTTTTCGGATCCACCTTTATCTTATCGGCAAAATAAGTTTTTATCATAGAACTTAACATAGACATAGGAGATTTACAGGTAGAAACATTGTCCAGTAAATCAGGGTAGAATTGTTCTACATATTTCATCCATGCACTTGAACAGGAAGTGATCATAGGAAGCTTTCCGTTGCCCTGCAATC
>JAKJGF010000393.1 GCA_022704525.1 Bacillota bacterium
TACTTCCGCTTATTTTATCATAGAATTATACACACTTATATATTCTCTGACAGGAAATATTATAACAAAAATATCTGTTAAAAGCAATAAGAAATATTAAAAAAACCGGTGTATTTTTATTGACCTCACCGTGGTCTGGCTATTCCACGAGTTGAAGTCATACAGAAATCAAGAAGAATCTGTACCTCTGGAGACAGTGGCGAAGATTTTAACCTGCCAAGAGCTTCTTCCAGGCGAAGCCTGGAATGGAAAAGTATTTTATAAGCTTTCTTGATGGATTGAATGGTTTCATCTGTCATACCGGCTCTCTTTATGCCAATCAGATTAAGTCCTACAAGTTTTGCTCTGTCCCCCTGGGCAGTGCAGAAGGGGGGTATATCCATACTCACCATTGCACCGGCTCCAATCATTGCATAAGTGCCAATTCTGGCAAACTGATGGATACCGGTAAAAGCCGAAAGAACAGCATTATCACCTATTTCCACATGTCCTGCCAGTTCAGCCGTATTTGCCATTATAACACCATTACCTATTCTACAATCATGCCCCACATGAGAATATGCCATAAACATACAATTATTTCCTATTAAGGTTATACCTGTGGCATTAGTCCCTCTGTGAATGGAAACACCTTCCCTAATAATATTATTATCTCCCAGAATAAGTCTGGTTTTCTCTCCATGATATTTTAAATCCTGTGGTGTAGTTCCAATAAAAGCTCCCCCTGTAATATTATTGCTTTTACCTATCTCTGAAAATTCTATAATACAGTGAGGCCCTATAAAAGTATTACCACCTATCTTTACATCTTCTCCTATGATTGTATAGGGGCCTATTTCCACACCATTATCTAATTCAGTTGAAGGATGAACTATTGCCGTAGGATGAATCTTTACCAAAAATTATTCCCCTTCCATACTATAAATTATAAAAACTTGATAATTTCATCTGTTATTCTATCAATACTTCCTTCTTCCTTCATTCTTTCCTTACCAATTTTACTCATATATTCTCTTCTGTTTTTATCCCGGAGTATAGCAATTACTTCGCCGGCTATAGACTCTCCGTCGGGTTTTACAATACTGAGGGCATCTCCTAAAAGACCTTTCTGTCTGGCACGATACCAGCCCATTTTTTCTTTTCCTTCCGAATCGAAGGCTACTACAGGCTTACCCAGTCCTGCTGCCTGTTCATTACCTGTGCCGGCCTGTCCTATTATAATATCTGAAATATTAATAACATCTCCAAATTTACCCTGAATTAATTTTATCTCAAGAGAACTTTTTCTCAAATATCCTGCTATTCCTGAGGTTCTATTATCTGAAAGCTCAGGGTTCCAGCCTGAAGATGAATCTGCAAGTTTTTCTACCCTGATAGAGGGAGAAAGGGCAACCAGAAAAACTAGCGGGTCAGAGAGGTTTTCTGAAAGTTTTTCCAGAGAAGAAAGTATTATGGGAAAATCCCTGTAAGCTACATCTCTGCTTCCCGGTAATATACCTATAATTTTATTATCTCCCTTCACTCCGAAATTCTCTCCGGTAATGTTAAAACAGTCCATCATAGGGTTCCCTGCCCAGATAGAATTTATACCGAAATTTTTCAAATCTTCTGTTGTAGGAAGATCCCTTGCGAAGGTTGCCAGACAAAATCTCTTTAGTAAAAATTTTTCAGGGAAAGAATAGGGGTAATACCAGTTCGATTTTGCCGTGCCCATAAAGATAATCGGTCTTAGACCTGAAAAAGCAGCCATAAGAACAGGATATATATCTCCCACTGCAACCGTTAGAGAAAGAGAGCCCTTTAAGGATCTGAGAAATAAATATTGATCCCATAAAAGATTTAAAAGACCTGTCCTTATGTCCTGAAGTATCCTGGAAACAGAATGGAGATCTCCCTGACTCGGCATCTCTTTCATGGGGCCTCTTAAATGTATATTAAAGGAGGTATAACTTTTTCCGGTCC
>JAKJGF010000189.1 GCA_022704525.1 Bacillota bacterium
GGGGTATCTTCCAGGACGTCATGGAGGAGGCTTGCAGCAATAGAATATTCGTCAAGTTTTAGATCTTCAGCCAGAATAAAAGCTACTTTACAGGGATGTAACATATAAGGTTCTCCTGATGCTCTGAATTGGCCTGCATGGGCAGAAGCAGCAAATCGGCAGGCCTTGGCTATTAAATCCAGGTTTGCATCAGGTTTATAAAGTTTGACTTTATCTAATAAGTTTTTGAGGTTTGTTTCTAAATAATCTATAGAAGTAAGTGTTTCTGGCATTTATAGATAACCGTATGACTTTCTTTAATTCGTGAAATGTGAAAAGAAATAATAATTGTTACCTGCTTTGCAGGGAAGACCTTTCACGTTTCACGCTTTACTTTATTATAAATTATCACTCAATTTTTGTCCATACAAAATTTAATAGGAACTTCCATTGCATTCTTTTTGGAATTGTGTTATAATAACAAATTATATAAAATAGGGAATAATTTTTTTATAAATAAAAGCACTTTATTCTATTGGTAGGAGGTGATTGTAGCTGTAAGTGCTACTTGTAGAGATGATTACTTTAGATCTACAGTTATTTGCTCATAAAAAAGGACTTGGAAGCACGCGTAATGGTAGAGATAGTGCTGCCCAGAGATTGGGTATTAAGAAGTTTGGCGGACAGTATGTTAAACCGGGTGATATTATAATACGCCAGAGAGGCAGTGAATTTAAACCCGGTGATAATGTTATGATGGGCAGGGATTACACTATTTTTTCTGTAACAGAAGGGCGTGTAAGTTTTGAAAAAAGAGGAAATAAAAAGAAACTTATAAATGTAGAGCCAGTTGCCGTATAGTTCTGGTATAATTATCCAATCTAAGAGCCGAAAGTGGAAATTGATTTTTACTTAAACTTTCGGTTTTTGATTTTTTCAGGAAGTGAAATTTTTGTGTTTATAGATGAGGCTGTTATTCATGTAAGTGGAGGAGACGGAGGGAACGGTGCTGTTGCATTTCGCAGGGAGAAATATGTTCCTTATGGTGGTCCTGCCGGTGGCGATGGAGGAAGAGGTGGGAATATATATCTTGTTATAGATAAAAATCTTAATACCCTCTTTATGTTTAAATATAAATCATATTTTAAAGCCCAGAGAGGACTCCCCGGTGGAGGAAACAGGAAAACAGGGAAAAGTGGTGAAGATTTAATAGTGAAAGTCCCACCGGGTACGGTTATAAAAGATTTTGACACAGGCCATATATTATATGACCTTACAGATCCATATCAAAGATTACTGGTTGCCCGTGGAGGCAGAGGAGGGAGGGGCAATGCCCGTTTTCCCACATCTACACATCAGTCTCCCCGAAGGGCTGAGAAGGGGGAATCAGGTGAAGAACGGAGTTTTAAGTTAGAACTTAAATTACTGGCTGATGTGGGTATTATAGGTTATCCTAATGTTGGTAAATCTACTTTTATCTCAAGAATTTCTGCAGCTAAACCCAAAATTGCAGATTATCCTTTTACAACTCTTATACCTAATCTTGGAGTAGTTACTCTAACTGATTCCAGAACAGCTGTATTTGCAGATATCCCTGGTCTTATTGAAGGATCTCATAAGGGTGTGGGTTTAGGATATCAATTTCTTCGTCATATTGAACGTACAAAGATTCTATTACATATGATTTCTCTTTCTGATATAGATGCAACCAGTCCTCTGGCGAATTATGATACAATAAATAAAGAATTAAATCTTTATAACCCCGGACTGTCAGAGTTACCCCAGATAGTAGTGGGGAATAAGATAGATTTACCTGAAGGAAAAGAAATAAAAGATAGAGTTGCAGAAGATTGTAGAAATTCAGGAGTTCCTTTTTACCCTATTTCAGCTGTCACAGGAGAAGGCCTTACTTCTCTTTTAAACGCTGTAAAAGAATTTATACAGAAATATGATTATGTTTCTGAGGAAGATGGGCCAGGTGATCTTCAAACCATTCTACTTCCCAGAAAAACAATAAAGAACCTTCATATTGAGAAAATAGATAATCGATATATTGTTAAAGGTGATATAATAGAAAAGAAGGTCTTAATGACCTATCTTGATAATGAAGAATGTTTAAACCATTTGCAACGTTATCTTTATCGTTATGGAATAATAGAAACTCTTGAAAAAGAGGGTATTCAGGATGGAGATATTGTTGCTATAGCAGACTTTGAGTTCTCTTATTTTAAGGACAGAATTCAGGATGGCGAAATAAGGGGGAGTAATAAGTGGATATAAATCAGAGCGGTGAAGTTCTTTTGAAAAACAGATATCGTATGATGGATATCCTTCGTATTGATGGTCTGGGTGATAGATATGCTAAATATACTGTTGCTGATACCCATGATAATGATAAAATTATGGTAGCCAAAGAGATGATAATGAGTATTTCTTCCCGTGAAGAGAGAATGGAAATGGCTGAGCGTTTTATTGCTCAGGGACAGAAATTTATTCAATTAAATCACCCCAGTCTTTGTAAAGTAACAGATTGTTTTATGGAGAAGGGTTGTTTGTATCTTATAATGGAATTTATAATAGGAGAATATGTAGATGAGATATTACAGAGTTATATATTAAAGACGAAGATGCCTTTTACTGAGAAGCAGACTATAGAGGTCAGTTTTCGTATATGTGAGGCTCTGGAATATCTACATAATAATGATATTTTATGTGGTACATTACAACCAAGTAATATAATGTTTTGCAGAGATGCAGGCCGTTTGGTACTGATTGATTTTGGCATATCTCGTATACTTATTCCTGAACCGGATAAGTTTCCTATTTATACACCCGGTTTTTCTCCTCCTGAACAGTATGAAGGTATAATTGAACCCAGATCCGATATTTTCGCTCTCGGGGCAATAATGCATTACCTTCTTACCGGTATTGATCCGAAGATTTATAATGTTCAATTTTCTTATCCGTCATTATCGAGTATAAGAACTGATCTTTCAAGGGAGATCGAGGCAGTTGTTAATAAGGCCCTTCAGAAAGAGATAGATAACAGGTTTGGTTCAGCTACTGAGATGAAAGGCGCCCTTGGAGTTGTTTATCAGCGTCTGGCAAAAACTGTAGTTAAAAAAGCAAGCTGGCCAATGTTTCGCTTTAATTCGGAAAGAACTGGTAGCCAGGGTGATTCTCTTAAGGGTTTACCCCGTTTTAGATGGAAATATAAGACTGGCAAGGGCGCGATTTCCTGCCCTGCAGTTGTAAATAACGTACTTTATGTCTCCGCATATGAAAGTTATGTTTATGCTATTAATATTAATGAAGGTGCCGGTATATGGGAGTACAAAGTCAGGGGACAGCTTTCTTCTTCTCCTGCCATATATGATGGAGCTCTTTATGTAGGCTGTATGGATTGTAATTTATATGCCCTGGATATAAATGCTATCTGCCTTCGGTGGAAATATAAAACTGATGGAATTATTACTTCATCACCTGCTGTTCAGGGTGAAGCAGTTTATATAGGTTCTTATGACTCCTATTTTTATGCCATAGATGTAAATGGCGGGAGATTGAAATGGAAATTTAACTGTGGTGGTACAGTTATGGCATCACCGGTAGTATTGGAAAATACAGTGTATTTTGCTTCTCTTGACAGTCATCTTTATGCTGTTGATGTAGAAGGCGGAGAGTTGAGGTGGAAGTTTAAAACAGGATATAGTATATCTTCTTCTCCAGCTATCAGTGAAGGTAAGATATTTATAGGTTCATATGATGGTTCCCTTTACTGTCTTGATATTACTACAGGACAGCTTATATGGGCTTTAAATACTGCTGCTACAATATCCTCTAACCCGGTAATAACTGCTGGCATAGTTTATATTGGTATTCATAGCGGAAATATAATTGCAGTAGATATATCTTCAGGAAAACCTGTATGGAAATATTCTACTAATGATGATTTTCATAATTCTCCTGCTGTATCTGGAGGCAAAATTTACTTTTGTGCTGAAAAAACAAAGCTTTTTGTTTTAGATAGCCGTACCGGACAGGTTGATGGTTGTATTGATACCGGTGTAGTCCTGGCGTCATCTCCTACTATTTCTGATGGATATTTGTTTATAGGTACAGTTGATGGTTTTATTTATTCATTTAAATAATTAGCTATAATAAGCATTCAGCTATGAGTGTTCAGCTTTTGTTTGTTGCCAGAGTGGGCATCAGTTATAAGAATACATGCCTGCCTGATGAAAAATATTTATATAACTAGGTACCGCTCCAGGTAAAAAAGTATCCAAAAAATTTTAAATATACACACCTGTTCCTGTCCGGGCTCTGGAGCAAAAGATATGCCGTCAAAGGAGAAAGTTATAACTTAAATAAATGCAAAACTGTATATTCTGTAATAATAGATTTCATTGTAACAGGATCATAGATTTTGCGTAAGAGCCCGGACAGGAACAGACCTGTGAGATGGATACTAACTTACCTGTTGCCGTACTTAAGAAAATTTTGCGTGCTGGCTGATGATAAAAAAATATTTTTATTTCAGAGGAAAGTACACTTGTGAACTAGAAGATATAAGGGATATATTTTTGTAAGTCTTTAGCGGTTAAATTTTAGCTAAATGATACGAATCTTATAAATTTGATTTAAATGCATAGGAATTTTCATTATTGTTAAATTATTAGCTTCAGTGAACATAAACTTTTTGTGTTTAAAGCTATCAGCTATCAGCTTAGGAAAAGCTGATAGCTGAGGGTTGAAAGCTAGTAATGATTTATAATTCCTATGAAAGCTGAAAGCTGACTGCTGATAGCTTTATAATTAAGGAGAAATAGAGAGAAAATGAGTTCTGAGTTTACTGTTATAAATAAAGAGGATATGGATAATATTTATTCATTAATAAAGGAAAAAGATGGCCCCGTCTTTTTTGATTATATAGTTAATTATATTTCTCAAAAAAAGGAAGGAGAAATAAATCTTAGATTACTTGAACAAAAATTACAATCAAGTCTTGAGAATGATTCACGTTTTAAAGGTTTCCCTGATTATTATTGGTATTTATCAGAGTTAATTCCTGATAAGACACTTGTATCAGATAAAGAACTTGATAAGATTGAATTTTATATTACCAATACAGGAGAATCTGTTTCTCTTAAAAGTATACTGGCTTTGTTGAAAAAAGAAGATGATGATTTTTATAAAAACTGTCTAACTTCTAGACTTCATCAGGATGAGCGTTTTATACTTGTAGATAAAGATTTATGGAATCTCAAAAAAGAAATTTCCAAGAAAGTCTTCAGAAAACCTCAGGAAATTAATCTTCCTGAAACTCCTTCAGAATCTGTTTCTCTGGTAGAACTTGTTCCTGTTCTAAACAATATTCTTAGAGAGGTAGAAGAAGTTGCTTTGTTTAAAGAAAGCCAGAAAATACTTGTATCAAAACCTTCCTCTGTCCGCTATGCTCTTTTTGATACAGATATAAGTGGTGGATGTATGAAAATATTTTCCTCTATGAGACATTATTTCCCTGATCATCCTATGATTATACAAATAAAAGTATGCGGAAGACTTAAAGAATATACTGCTTATTTAAATAATAGAACCGGATATTTAAGAGGTCTTGAAGATTACTTTAAAGAGATGTCTTTCAGTAGAGGTGATGTTCTACATATTATTCCTATGGATCTGGAAAAAAGGGTCTACAGATTTTTCAGCCGTAATGAAAAGAATCAATATGCATATGAAAACTGGCGTACAAAACAGTTTCAGAACTTAAAAAGCTTTTATGAAAAATCTCCTTTCAGTCTTACCAACCTGACTTTATTAATAGCAAAAGCTTTTCAGGATATGGAAGTTCATTTTGATAGTATTTATGAAGAGGTAAATGCTATATGTCCTGTATCTAAAGAACTGGTTAATCTAATTTTAACCAAATTACCTTTCTGTTTAAATAGTTCAAAATCTAAAGATTTCTGGATATTTGATGATAGTAAGTTTAATAAATTTTTGCTTTTAGGCCTTACCAGTTTACTGGGAGATATGTCCAAAGAAGAAATGGATCGTAAGATGACGTCCATTACTGACACAGAAGCTAAAGAAAAAATTACCAAAGACAAACTTAAAGTTAAAGATGAAAAAATAAAAGAACTTCAACAAAATATTGAGTCTACAAAAAAAGAGATAGAAGATATGCATTCCAAGATGATTGCTTTCGAAAAATTAGCTGAAGTCAGAGGACAACAGATTAATACAATTACTGGTAATGCAGAAGTACTGGAGGAGAAAGTAAAGATTTTAACTAAGGAACTGGAAGAAGCGAGAAAGACTACGCCTGATACTTCAGTAGAAGTTAAACAATTGAAGAAAAAACTCATTTCTTTGCAGGAGCTTTTTCTTAATAAGAAAAAAATATTTATACAGCTTGAAAAAGAAAAGCAGGAATTAGAAAAAGCTCTTCTGGAAATGGATAGAATTACTTCGGGTTTAGAGAAGGAAAAGGCTGATTTACTTAGAGATCTTCAGGCTTTTAGAAAAGAGGAAGATAAAAAGAAAGAGAGTCTTATTAAAAAGGAAGATAAATTTTCTGAGCAACAAAACAAATTAGAAGATCTTAATAAACGTTTAGAAGAACAGCAAAAGAAAATAGAAGAACAGCAAAAGAAAATAGAAGAACAGCAAAAGAAAATAGAAGAAAAGAGCAAAATAGAGAAAGAACAGCAAAAGAAAATAGAAGAAAAGAGCAAAATAGAGAAAGAACAGCAAGAGAAAATAGAAGAACAGCAAAAGAAAATAGAAGAACAGCTTGAGAGAATTTCTCTTCAGGAAGAAAGAATTCAGGAGCAGGATGAGGAGATAAACTTTAAGGATCAACAGATAGATCAACTTAAACTTGAGAAAGCTTCTTCACGAAAAGAAAAAGAACTTCCTCATTCCATTGATAAGCAAGTGCTTAAAGATTACGAATTAAAGGTTGCAGAGAAAAATGATAAGATTTCAGAGTTGGAAAATAAGCTTTCAGTAATTGAACATGAAAAAATTGAACTGGAAAATAAATTCAGAACCCTCCAGTCTGATCTGGCGAAGATGAATTTTACAATAGTTGAAAAAGAGTCCAGAATAAAGATTCTGGAAAAGGAAATGGAAGCTTCAAAATCTACTGGTGTAGATGAAAATCAGGTAAAAGAGTTTGAAGAAAGAATAGAAATTTTAGAAAAAGAACTTGAAAGTAAAACCAGTTTATATAATACAAATCTCAATATGCAATTTAAATTAAATAAGGATATTTATAAATTGCAGAAAAGTGTAGACTTTTTCAGAGATGTCATAGAGTTTCTTTCTGATGGACTTCTTGTTATACCCCAAAAAGAAAGCTTGAACCTTACACGTATGGAAGAATTATTATCTATAATGAAAAGTGATGAGATGGGAGAAGAACCTGTTGTAATAACAGGCTTAAAAGCTCTGGAAGAGACATTTTTGAGATTGAATAATATGCTTGATGAAAGTGAGGAATTAAAGAAGTCATATGAATTATATAAAGAAGAACTTGAAGTTGCCAGGGTATATAAGGATAAATATGACTTATTATCTGGAGAGGGAGATATACATAAAGAAGAAATAGATAAATTGCAAAAGCAGATAGATATATTAACAAGTGACCTTAAACATTCAAAGGAGTATTGTAATGAGTTAAGACAGGAACTACAGGGTATGAGTAAATCCTTTATTGGTGGAAAGGTTATGACGAAGAGATTGAAAAGTCTGATAACCTCGGAAGAGCTGTCTGAAAAAGGAAAATAGTGGATATATTTTATGGTTTATAGTTGAAAGTTATTAAAGCTTAAGTTTTCTAAATCCTCAACACTAAACCTTAAACTATAAACATCTTCACACTTGACAATATTGTTTAATCTATGGTATTATTTGTTTTACTAGAGTAGTTTTGGGGCTGTAGCACAGTTGGAAGAGCGCTTGCATGGCATGCAAGAGGTCAGGGGTTCGACTCCCCTCAGCTCCATTATTTTTTTTGGTGAAAGAGGTGTAAGGTTTGTCAAGAGATGAATTATTAAAAATGTTAGATGAATTAAAAGATATTTCTTCCAAAAATGAAAAGCTTCATTTAGAGTTACAGAGAGTTGAAACAGAAAAGATTAAAATTACATCAGAAATAGAGAATTTAAATGTCAGACAAGCTAAGATTATAAGTAATTTTATGATGTTGAGCAAAGATGAAGAGTTGATAAATAGTTTTACCCGGATTAATCAGGCAAAAGAACGTTTATTTCTATCTTTTCTTGAGGCCAGAAGGGAAGAAGAATTATTAGAGTTGGAAGAGAAGATAATTAAAAATACAGAAATCTGGATTGATGTATTTCAAAAGATAGTTGCTAATGTATTACAGACTTCAAAAGAGGAGTAAAATTTAGTTTTTTGTTTTCTTTCAGGCATGGTTAATGAATAGATTAGCTATGCCTAAAAATTTGGTTAAATTTTATAGAATTTTTGGAGGGAAAATAATATAAGAAAGCGAACATAAATTAATTAAAATTTATGAATAATTTTATGAATTTTGAAAGCTGAAAGGAGTGATTAATGAGGAAGTTTTATATTTAGGTTGAGAATAGTAAAGAAAAGGAGATGGAAGGAAGAATGAGAAGAACAATAAGTATATTTTTGGTAGTAATCCTCATAAGTTTTGTTTTTTTTGCATTTATTGGGCAGGCTAATGCTGCGAAATTTAGTAAAACTGGAGTTATCAAAGTTCCTGAAGGTTTTATAGGTTTAAAATTTAATTCTGTTTTTAATGTTCATTCGGGTAAAAAAGGTATACCATTTTATTTATGGTCATGGAAAATTGTAACTAGCAATGGTTCTACTGTTTATCAATACTGGGGCGGTAAACCTCCTAAACATCTTGGCCCTCTTTCTCATCTGGTTTTAGGTCCCGGTACATATTATATTCATGTAGACAAAGGTGAAAATCAAAAGATTAATCTGAAGGTGAATTATGATTTAATTGATAATAGTAGTAAAAGATATATTATTCCTTCAGGTCATTATGGATATACTGTTTACGATTTTGATAAAGAGGAGAATTTATTCTTTTCAGGAGATTGTGGATATTTTAAAGTAAAGAATAGTTACAGACCTTACTTCTTTCTTAAAAGCCCTGCTTATATAAGCCTGGATGATAGAAAAGAAGCACATTATATTACTACTCCCGATGGTTATTATATTTTTGATGGCCGTAAGGGTGAACCTATTTTGTTTGATAAGGATGATAATGTTGTAATAGTAGATGATGGTGATGGTCGTATTGTAATTGTCGAAGATGATGGACTTTAATTTTTAATATTTGTTGTAGGGGCGTTTAATTAAACGCCCCTACCTATTTAATTCCCCAGAAGTTTATCCCACCAGACTTTTAACTTTTCTTCTTCAAAAGCTCTGGTTTTTTCTTCTATTTTACTTTCCATTGTTTTTATTTCTAACATAAGTTGTTCAATTTTTTT
>JAKJGF010000190.1 GCA_022704525.1 Bacillota bacterium
CCGCCATAATCAGTATTTTGGAGTAAAAGCCTCTGCAGATTATATAAAGAGAAGAGAAGGCGGAATTATCTGGCATACTCAGGGATCTGGCAAAAGTCTCACAATGGTCTGGCTTACTAAATGGATAAGAGAAAATATTCCTCATGCCAGAGTTCTCATTATTACTGACCGTGACGAACTGGACAGGCAGATAGAAAAAGTTTATAAAGGCATTGAAGAAAACATCTACCGCACAAAGAGCGGGAAAGATCTCATAAATAAATTGAATGACACATTACCCTGGTTAATGTGCTCTCTCATCCATAAATTCGGAAATAAAGAAAAAAACGAATATGACGAATATATCAGGGAACTGAAGAGTAACCTGCCGGAAAATTTTAAAGCTAAAGGCCATATTTATGTCTTTGTTGATGAATGCCACAGAACACAGAGCGGAGAGCTCCATAAAGCAATGAAATCCATTCTTCCTGAAGCACTCTTTATAGGGTTTACAGGCACTCCCCTTTTAAAGCAGGATAAGCAAAGGAGCATAGACATTTTTGGAAAATACATCCACACCTATAAATTTGATGAGGCAGTAATGGATAACATGGTTTTAGATCTGCGGTATGAAGCAAGGGATATTGAACAGAAAATAACCTCTATGGATAAAATTGATCTGTGGTTCGAAGCCAAAACAAAAGGACTGACAGAATCTGCAAAGACAGAATTAAAGAGAAAATGGGGAACAATAAAGAAAGTATTCAGCTCAAAATCCAGACTGGATAAAATAGTAGCCGACATTTTATTTGATATGGGAACAAAAGTACGTCTCCAGAACGGAAAAGGAAATGCTATGCTTGTCTCAGGGAGTATTTATCAGGCATGCCGTTATTATGAAATGTTCCAGAACGCAGGATTAACAAACTGTGCCATAATAACCTCCTTTTCACCGTCTTATGCAGATATAAAAGGAGAAGAAACAGGAGAAGGATATACGGAAAAATTACTTCAATTTGAAATATATCAGAAGATGCTTAAGGGCAAAACTCCTGAAGCCTTTGAGGAAGAAGCAAAAAAGAAGTTTATAGAAGAACCGGCTCAAATGAAACTTCTTATTGTGGTGGACAAACTTCTCACAGGTTTTGACGCACCTCCTGCAACTTATCTTTATATTGACAAAAAAATGGAGGATCACGGTTTATTCCAGGCTATCTGCCGTGTTAACCGGCTAGATGGAGATGACAAGGAATATGGTTATATTATTGACTATAAAGATCTGTTCAACAGCCTTGAAAAGTCGGTCATAGACTATACTTCCGGTGCTTTCAGAGGGTATGATCCGGAAGATGTTCAGGGTCTGCTGTCAGACAGACTGAAAAAAGAAAAAGAAAGGCTTGATAACGCTCTCGAAGCAGTAAAAGCACTCTGTGAACCAGTAGAGCCTCCGAAAGACACTCTGTCATATATCCAATATTTTTGCGGGAAAGACACTCAAAATCCTGCCGAACTGAAAGAGACTGAACCTCGAAGGGTTTTATTATATAAGTCTGTTGTTTCTTTACTCAGAGCCTATGCAAACATTGCAAATGAACTGGAAGAGGCCGGATATAGCAGAGAAGAGATTATTTCTATACAGAAAGACATAAAACATTATGAAGATCTTCGAAAAGCAATACAACTCGCAAGCGGAGATTATATAGATCTGAAAAAGTATGAACCGGCCATGAGACATCTTATCGACTCTTATATAGGTGCGGAAGAAAGCCGTGTTCTTTCGGCCTTCGATGATCTTTCTCTTGTAGATTTAATTGTTGAACGGGGAAGAGCATTCATTCAGGACATACCGGATAATATAAGAACTAATAAAGGGGCTATGGCAGAGACAATAGAAAACAATCTCCGCAGAGTAATTACAGAAGAATCTCCCACAAACCCCATATACTATGAGAAGATGTCTGTTTTATTGGATGAACTGATTAAGCTGAGAAGAAAAGAAAGGGAGCGGTATGAGGAATATTTGCAGAAAATCTGTGAGCTGACGAAAAAAATAAAGAAACCTGACACCAACGGTGATTATCCACCATCATTAAATAGTCCTGCAAAACGGGCATTGTACGATAACCTGGAGAGAAATGAAGAACTGGCCATTGAACTGGATGAAGCAATAAAGACCAGAGGACATGACGGATGGAAGGGGAATATGCTCAAGGAAAAACATATGAAACTCATAATAAGAGAAACCCGTGCAAAATACGGGAGAACAGATGAAAAAGAGCAGGAAAATATTTTTGAACTGATAAAGAAACAGAGTGAGTATTGATGAACACAATAGAAGTTGGGAACATAACTGTAGACGTTTTTCGAAAGAAAATTAAAAATCTTCATCTGACTGTACACCCGCCTGAAGGCAGGGTAAGGGTTGCCTCTCCTGCAGGTGTAAAAGACGAAGCAATTCGTCTGTTTGTGATATCCAGACTCCCATGGATAAAAAGACAGCAGAGGAAGTTCCGGGAACAGGAGAGAGAAAGAGAGAGGGAATTTCTCTCACGGGAAAGCCATTACTTTTTCGGGAAGAGATATTTACTGAATGTAATTGAACATAAGGGACCGCCCGGAATTATACTTAATAAAAATACTATTGATATGTACGTCTCCAGAGGCACAACAACAGAGAAGCGGAGAATCATTATGAATGAGTGGTACCGCAGAGAAATAAAAAAAGTTATACCTGATCTGCTTGAAAAGTGGGAGAAGATCACAGGAGTTTCTGCATCTCAGTGGAGAGTAAAGCTGATGAAAACCAGGTGGGGCACATGTAACATAAAAGCAAAAAGAATATGGTTTAATCTTGAACTGGCAAAAAAACCTGTACTCTGCCTGGAATATATTATTGTCCATGAACTTGTCCATCTTCTGGAAAGGCATCATAATGAAAATTTCCTGCGATTGATGGAAAAGTTTATGCCTCAATGGAAAAAATATAAAGAAGAGTTGAATAGACTGCCTGCAAGCTATGTCTGGTGGAACTATTAAGATTAACAGGAAAAAGGTATATTGATGAGCAAAAAAACAATCTGTGAACAGAGGCGCGCCATTCATCCTCACCCATAAGGAGACGAGGTTTTCTGGCACGATTCTATAAAAATATTTATGGCCTATTCATTCTTTACAAATCAAACTATATTATGTTATTATTAACGGGTCAATTAAAATTTGCTCATGGAGGAGTTATTTTATGCTTATCAGATTAATTATGTTATTATTTAGATTATTGTACCTTCTCATCTGTTTTATAATAAGGCTCATATGGAGACGTCCATGAAAATAAGGCTATCTTCTGTTGGAAGAAAATTATAATTATTAGAGATAAAATTTCTCTTGTTATTTCGAGAATAGTTGTTAGTCATTAAAACATATACCTTAAGGGATTTTTCTTCCCCCTCTACTACTCACTGATCACTTATCCTCACTTTTCTATTATCCTAAATATTATATCACACAAATAAAGGATTCTTTATCTATAACTCGAATTAACTGAAACATTTCAAACTAAATTTAGGAGGTTGGCAATGAAAAAAAAGCTGGTATTTTTTTTAATTCTTTTCGCTTTTCTTGCAGTTTCTTTAAACTCCGGTTCGGCAGGTGAATACTCATATACAAAAGGAGGAAATGATATAAAATTTTCTCTCTCAGTTCCCGATGGATGGACAGTAGATGACAGTGGTAAAACCAGAACCCCTCTTGTACTTATAGGGCCAACAGACAGGACTACCATTAATATTAATGTAGTTATGGAAAAAATGCCTCAATGGTATAGAATTGATGAAGAAACTATAGAGAAAGTAAAAGGTAAAATTCCTGATAATAGCTTAGAAAGTATAAAATCAATAGCCTGGTTTAAATTAGATGATAAAAACATAGATACCTTTAAAGATAAACTCGGTAATGAAAAAGTTGAAAAAGTTAAGCGTATCCAGCATATAGTATATTCAAAGGAAGATTTAATAGGCAGACTGGAAGAACTCGGATTTCAAAAAGAAGAACTAGATTTAATTGTAAATAATATTAAAACTCTCACAAAGGTTGTATTTACAGAAAAAGAACTAACTACTAAACTAAAAGGCCTTAAATTCAAACAAAATGATATAAATACGTATTTAGCTGTTGCCAGAGTTACAGATATTACACCTGAAGAATATGCCTTCAGAGCCTTTTCATATAGAACTGATCTGGTTAAAGATATAAGGGTTTTAAGTGATAAAAAAATAACCATCCAGGGAATAGATACATATCAGGCAGTAGTGGATTATACCTTTAATTTACCGTCTAATCTGGTTCTAACCAGAGCATTACAGACATGTATTTTTAATAAAGGTTATGCCTATATAATAACAGGTTCAGCCCTTACAGACAATTTCGAAAAATATGAAAACACCTTTAAAGGTGTTACAGAAAGTCTTAAATTTCAATAAAAGGGGAGGAATTTATGTTAAAACAAATGCTCGCAACAAAATCTCTGGAGATGCTCCAGGAGGAAATGGATAGCGGGGAACATAGATTAAGAAGAATTCTCGGCCCTGTAGCACTCACAAGCCTCGGTGTGGGAGCTATTATAGGAACAGGTATCTTTGTTCTTGTAGGACTTACTGCTAAAACCATGGCAGGCCCTTCTCTTATGCTATCCTTTGTAGTTTCAGGTCTTGGATGTGGTTTTGCTGCTTTTTGTTATGCAGAATTTGCCGCTATGACACCTGTAGCAGGAAGTGCTTATACCTATGCCTATGCTACTCTGGGAGAGGTATTTGCATGGATAATAGGATGGGACCTTATCTTAGAATATGCAGTAGGATCTGCCACTGTAGCCCATGGATGGTCAAAATACTTTTTGAAATTGCTTGAAGTATTTCATATACATGTTCCGAGTTTTCTTGCAAATGACCCTCTTACCGTAAAAAATACAATAGAAACTCTGCCTCCAATCATTCAGGGGGCTTATATAGGAGGGGGTTGCCCCATAAGTGCATGGTTTAACCTGCCTGCTTTCCTCATAGTATGGATAATAACGATTATACTGGTAAAAGGTATAAGAGAAAGTGCAGGTTTTAATTCGGCTATGGTAATATTTAAACTGATTATAGTCTTCATTGTAATAGTTGCAGGAGCTTTCTTAGTAGACCCCAAAAACTGGAATCCCTTTATACCGCCTGAATTCGGATGGCCCGGGGTTATGACAGGAGCGGCCTATGTATTTTTTGCCTATATAGGCTTTGACTCTATATCAACCCATGCCGAAGAAGCAATTAATCCCAAAAAAGATGTTCCTATTGGAATTGTAGCTTCTCTTGGTATATGTACCCTCCTTTATATAGCTGTGGCAGCAGTTCTTACAGGTATGGTTCCCTATAAGATGATTGATGTTGAAGCACCTGTGGCTTCAGCTTTTTCAGTCCACGGATGGAACTTTATAGTATTTATCGTAGCTCTCGGTGCTATTACAGGTATTACAAGTGTTCTTCTGGTAATGATGTTGAGTCAGCCCAGAATTTTTCTTGCCATGTCAAGAGATGGCCTTATGCCAAAACATATATTTGCAGTAGTCCATCCTGTATTTAAAACACCCCACAGGGCAACACTTCTTATGGGCGTGGTAGTTTCTCTGGGGGCTTCCCTGGTTCCTCTGGAAGATCTTGCCCATCTTGTTAATATAGGAACACTTCTTGCATTTACTATAGTCTGTGCTTCTGTATGGTTAATGAGACATATGAGGCCCGATCATCCGAGACCCTTCAGATGTCCCATGGTTCCATTAATTCCCATACTGGGAATAGCTTTTAACCTGGGTATGATGATATATCTAGGATGGATGACCTGGTTAAGGCTATTTATATGGCTTTTCATAGGATTTATTATATATCTCTTATACGGAAGACATAACAGTGTAATGCATAAACAGAGCTTAAAAGCTGATCCCACTGTGAGTTAAGATTCGCAAAGCGTAATGTGGGGCACAATCACGCATTACGCTTTGCGATTCCCTCATAGCCTCTTTATAAGACATTTTTATCTTTTCCCACATGACTCACGCCTTTTTTAACAAAAATTCAGGAAATATTTCTTCTATGCAGAGACAGAGTATTTCTTTTATAAGAGGATTTACACTGTCTGCTTCTAAAGGTATAGAAACTGTTCTAATAAGATTTAAATTATCTTCCTTACAGAAACTATTAAGATAAGGCCATATTTTTTCTTCAGGTAAAGAAAAAACTGTAGAACCTATCTCTAAAGGAGTATAACTTAAAAAGAGGGTATAAAAAATCTTTTTCAGAAGATTCTTCATAAACTCCGATGGCTTATATCTATCCTCTCGTTTTAACCATTCCAGACATTTTCCATAGGAAAGAAAAGCTTTTTCGTACATATCTGCATCCAGGAAACATTCTCCCTGCTGATAAAAAGACAGAGAATCCGGTTTCCTCTCCGATTTTAATCTATACCCCCAGGCAGCAAGATAACTTTCACCATATTTTCTGTAAAACTCCGTACAGGAAAGATAAAATCCCTCTTCTGTAACACTTAAAGATTCAGGAATATTATCATTTTCCCTGATTAATTCCTTAAATGAACTATCCAGTTTAATGACTCTATCTATATATTCTTTAGAAAGAGATATATTACCATTATATTTTAAGAGAATACCCATTAAAAAATTGAGTTTCCCACTTTCCCGGCAGACTTTCAGCATACCCTGAAGGGTATTTATAGCACCGGAAAAATCCTCTCTGCAAATTTTACTTCCTATTTCCCGGAATAAATCCTCTTCGATTTGCTGATATGACGTTAAATATTTTTTATAAAATTCTTTCAGTATTTCTCCTGCAATTTCATAATGAAATGCCGGAAGAGGATAGGAGGGGTAAAGGAGTTTTAAAAATATTGATATATGGCGGGGAAGATTATTTATAATTATTCCTATTTTCTGCGGTTCTGTCAGATTTTTAATGAGTCTTTCCCGTTCAGATCTGAGATGAAGTCTATCTACACTGAGCCATACAGGACTATTAAGCAATTCCTGAGGGAAAGAACATTTACCAAGTATAACAAGGCTCTTGAAAATATTTAATAGATTTACTCTGGCATCTCCTGTAAATGTATCCTGAGAAGATATATCATTAAATAAAGAGGTTATATTTTCAGGCAAGAGTTTCCATATCTTTTCTTTGTGTTCACTGGAAATACCATTAAAAGACTTTATAAGGTCATTAATCTCCACAAAATCCAGAGCAGACATCCAGGCTTCCTTATTAAAATATAAAAGCTCAGAAAAAGCCACATCCAGGTAATCTTCACTCTTTTCTAAAAAAGACTTCATGTCAAAATCTTTAATAATAGAGGCAATATTTTCATAAATCCTATGAGGTTCATTCAATTCAGTTATCATATCACTATGATGCATTAATTTCTTACGCCAGATAAAATAAAGCTCTGCTCTGGATCTTTCCTGTTTATCTATAATCTGTAAAGCTTCCAGAATGTTTTTTGCTATCTCTGAATCTTCTAAATTCTTCTGCCATGTTTCCGTTATAATACTCAGAATAACTCCTGTATTAAGAAGAGAACCTCCCTTCTGAAGTAAAGACTGAAAGATCTTCCACAATTTATCAGGAGGTATTCTTAAACGGTCAATTTCTGCGACTTTTTCCGGAAATTTGACTCGCGAGCGACCCACTATTTCTTCTGTCTGTTTTATATCCAGAAATAAGGATATTTTTTTATATATAATTCTTTTAAGATCCTGTAGAAGATTATCTATAAAAGAAGGAAAATATTCATAAACATTATTTCTTTTTATTTCAAAACCTTTTAATAATATAGAATAAGTATATCCTTCCAGAGCGGAATTTTCCATAAACTCTATAAGAGATAAAAACAGGCCAGTTTTAGCAGTAAATTCTCTTTTCAGATCTTCCATATATTTTTCTAAAATTACCAGATTATCTCCTGCTAACTGATTATAAAGCTTCTGGCTGAGATGGATCTCCAGAGGAAAAAATTTCCCCTGAAGAATCCGGTTAATATCATTTTTCTGGAAAGATATTTCTTTAACTTTCCTATATAAAGTATTCTGAAAAGCTTCCTCAAATGTAAGGCTTTCCTCACTTCTATCAGGTAATATGTATAAAAGCAGCTCTCTCACAGGGAAAATATTCTTTAAATAAGGGTTTAATTTCAATGCAAGGCAGAATTTTTCAGAAAAGAGTTTATATTCATTTTTATTTTTATAAATCAGAGCATACAAAATCTCTTCCCATCCAGCTATTTTAAAATCCTCAATAACTTCCTCTCTGTAAAGAGATGAACATACATGAATGAAAGAGTTAAAACAGGTTAAATTAATCCTGTTTTTTATCTCAGGCCTGTAATATAAACCTTCTTCTGAGAGTACTTTTATAAAAGGATTATTTTTTGTTAAAGTTCTGAGCAGAGACTTATAATATGAAGGTACTATAATAACAGCTCTATTACCTCCTGAGTTTGAAGTTCTTATTGCCCAGAATATTCTTTCCCTGTCTGTTTCTTTCAAATTATCTTCTGAGAGCAAATCCAGAATATCTCTATCAAATTCATAGACAGCTGAAGGTTTAACTTCTTCTACCAGTTCTATATCTTTATCCAGTTCATCTCTGCTTAAAACAATAAGATCTAAAAAATCATTACTCAACAATTGTCTTATATACGGTCTTATTTCGCCATCTATAACCATAAGAGGCTTTTTATTGTTTGCTTTCATAAGAATATAGAGATTTTCTATGTAATCTATGAGAGATTTACGCTTTTCTTCTGGAATCTTTTCAGGAAAAAGCTCATCCCACTGAGTAAGTGTTTTCAATTCCTCTTCGACTTCATGAGGAAGGGTAAAAGAATAAAGTTTTTTTCCCGGATGTTTTACATAATTGTAACTACTTAAAGGAGATATAGCTTTAAGGACATATTCTGTAAGTATCAGAACATCATCAGTCCTTGGTCTATAATAGAGAATCTCTGACAGAATAGTAACCATATCTCTTATATTTACACCTTCCTGAACTAAATTTCTTAAAATACTAATTGTCATTTCACCGGGGATATTCATTTCATTAAATCTTTTTATCAATAATGGATAAGAATTCTTAATAATATCAAAAAAGGCTTTCAGATAATTCGCATCTATAACAAGAGATAAATTTCTCTCCATTATTCTGATAATATGGTCAGGTATAATATCTTCCGGCGACAGAACTACACATCCATATTTATATGCTTTCTCTTTTTCGTGAGGATCAATCCAGGCAATAAATCCACTATAAACTGGATCAAAACAATTTTCAACTTCCAGAAGTCTTATATTTTTTTCAAATCCCAGAGCCAGAATTTTATTACCTATAATTCTTCCTTCCCCTACTCTATCACCTCCCATATTTATAATATAATATTGAGGATGAATCTGAGGAATTACAG